>JAPHSA010000087.1 GCA_026193235.1 Deltaproteobacteria bacterium
CCCCCCACCCTTGGATAGTCGGTTATAGCTTGTCCTTTATTTGGGATGTTTTCACGTTTTTAACTTGATATTTAGGGGCCATTCCTCTACCTTTCTGAAAGTCATTTTCATTTTCCTTTTCAGGGGCTGGCACAATGGATAGAATTGCTGCTTTCAACGAATGTCTACGCCATAAGGGCTTAAAAAACACCAGTCAACGAATGATAATTCTTGAGACTTTCCTCGGTTCAAAATCTCATTATTCAACCGAAGATCTTTATTTGAAACTTCGTAAGGATCATCCTAAAATTGGCTACGCTACTATTCATCGAACGCTTAAACTGTTTGCCGAATGCGGAATCGCGATTGAATTGAATTTCGGTGATGGACAGACGCGTTTTGAACCTCTGCGCGCCAATCACCATCATGACCACCTTGTCTGCACCAGTTGTGGGAAAGTTATTGAATTTACTGAACCGCAAATTGAAGATCTTCAAGCACAGGTTGCTGCGGCACATGGTTTTGTTATTAAGAGACACCGCCATGAACTTTATGGTTTATGTTCCAACTGTGCCGCCAATAGCTGATTTAATCTCGGCCCTTCAGTCCATCAGGAAAGTTTTCCGTTTATGCCAGAGCAACAAACAGCTTCCCCAAAGATCGTTTTAGTTGGGAACCCAAACGTCGGTAAAAGTGTTCTTTTCAATGTGCTAACCGGCGCATACACAACGGTTTCAAATTATCCGGGGACATCCGTTGAAGTTTCTCGCGGTCATTGTGTCATTAAGGATCAACGTTACGAGATTCTCGATACACCGGGAATGTATTCCATGATGCCGATTACCGACGATGAGCGGGTCGCGCGGCAAATCCTCCTCAAAGAAGACCCCCATGCGGTGATTCACGTGATTGATGCGCGCAATATTGAGCGCATGTTGCCGATGACTCTGCAGCTGATTGAAGCGGGTCTGCCAGTTATTCTTGTTGTCAATATCCTTGACGAAGCTAAACGTCTGGGTATGCAACTGGATCTGCAATTACTGCAGGATAATCTTGGAATCCCGGTGATTGGTGCAGTCATGAAGCGGAAGGTTGGTCTGTATGAACTACGTCAGGCTATTTCGAGTTATGCCGTGGTTCCACTTAAGCCATTTTCGTATGTTGCCGATCTGGAAGATGACATCAATAGACTCATCAGGCTCATTCAGGGTGAATATCGTCTCAGTCGCCGGGCAACAAGTATTCTGCTGATGCAAAAAGATGAGGATATTGAACAGCTTGTTGCTGAGAAAGAGGCAGAGGAAGACTATGGACAACTGACGGAAACGATCCGTGAGATTACTTTTAAGCGCCGTGCCGATTTGCATTTGCAGATCAGTCTCGAGCGTAGAAAAGTCTGTAAGAAGATGCTTGATGGGGTAGTGACTCAAACGATCAAAGAGGGTGAGCCTCTCGGAGAAAAACTGTCCAAACTAATGATGAATCCTTTAACTGGAACACCGATTTTGCTCCTGGTTGTTTATTTCGGGTTGTTTAAATTTGTTGGCGGTTTCGGTGCAGGTACTCTGGTTGATTTTTTCGAAGGAAATTTGTTTGATAACTATGTTAATCCGCCAGTGATCAGTTTTGCTGAAAAATATCTGACGGCAGACTGGTTGTTTGAATTGGCAGTCGGTGAGTATGGGCTCTGGACTCTCGGTATCCGCTATGCTGTGGCTTTGATCCTGCCTATTGTCGGCTCCTTCTTTCTGATCTTTTCAATTCTGGAAGATACCGGGTACTTCCCGCGTCTTGCTTTACTGGTGGATCGTCTGTTTAAGCGTATCGGGCTTTCCGGGCGAGCTGTTATTCCAATCGTTCTTGGTTTTGGCTGCGACACCATGGCGACCCTGGTCACCAGAACTTTAGAAACTAAACGTGAGCGGGTTATCGCTACAATGCTTCTGGCCCTGGCAATACCCTGCAGTGCTCAATTAGGAGTGATTCTGGGACTGTTGTCTGTGTTTCCCAACGCGTTGGCTGTTTGGACTATCTTCCTGCTATTGATTTTTCTGCTCATCGGTTTCCTTGCTGGTCGGTTGTTACCCGGAGAAAGTCCGGTATTCTATATGGAAATACCGCCTTTAAGGTTACCTCAGCTGAGAAATGTTATTGTTAAGACCATGAGTAGAATGCAGAGTTATTTTGTCGAAATATTGCCTTTGTTTCTTTTTGCTTCAGTGGTCCTCTGGGCAGGGAAAATGACAGGAACTCTTGATTCAGTGGTCAACAGTCTCTCGCCAGTGGTCAAAGCGCTTGGTCTGCCAGTTGAGGTTACTACGGCTTTTGTCTTCGGCTTTTTCCGGCGTGATTTCGGCGCAGCCGGACTCTATGATCTCCAGACTTCCGGACTTTTGAATGCGGCCCAGCTGACTGTTGCAGCAGTAACTCTGACCTTGTTTGTGCCCTGCGTTGCCCAGTTTCTGGTTATGTTAAAAGAACGGGGCGTCAAAACAGCGCTGGCAATATTTGTTTTTGTTACGCTAATGGCGTTTTCATCCGGCTGGTTCCTCAATAAAATTCTCCTGACCACGGGCCTTCTGGCATGAATTGCGGATTTTGCCATAGGGAAATTCCGGATACAGTTGGGGTGGCTGAAGGCGAACAGGCTTGTGGGGCTTGCTTGGGGGGCTGTCGCAAAATCCATTGCCCTTATTGTGGTTATACAAATCCGGCTCCCGGAAAATATTTGAGCCGATTTCTGAAAAAAGTGAAGGATAAATAACATGGACAAGCTTTCCGAAAAAGCCGAAGAAATTCTTGAATCGCTCTGGGTGATGACAGTGGAGGGAGACAATGTCGGTTGTCTTTTGACTTCTTTACAGGTTGAATCGGATTCTGAAGAGCTACTTGAACTCATTCAACTGGCTTACGTCGAGTTGAGGGATAACCGAGTTTATTTACGAAAAGAAGGGCGTTCGGAAGCTAGAATGACAGTCCGCAGGCACCGTTTGGCTGAGCGCTTGACCATGGATATTCTGGGGATTGAAGGTGCGGAAGGAAACGAACAGGCTTGCGTGTTTGAACATTTATTGAAACAGGGTGTAGATACCAAACTTTGCACTTTGCTTAACCATCCAACGACCTGCCCCCACGGCAACCCCATTCCACCCGGTGATTGCTGTGACCGAGCCCGCGAACAGGGTGAACCGGGGATTGTCCCTTTGACAGAATTGAAACCTGGAGAAGCTGGTGAAATTGCCTACCTGGCAGCCAGTGATGATAAAAAAATGCACAAATTGATGAGCATGGGGGTTTTGCCGGGCAGTCAATTGTCTTTGGCACAGAAGTTCCCCAGCTATATTTTTAAAGTAGGACATTCCCAGTTTGCTGTAGATGATACACTCGCGCGGGAAATATTTATCCGTCGACCGGTTAAATAGATCGAAGGGTCTAGAAATTACGGCATGGCAGCTTCCTCTAAAAAAGCAATCTACGCGGCACTTGCCGGGAACACCCTGATTGCGATCACCAAATTTGTTGCCGCGGCGATTACTGGCAGTTCGGCAATGTTCTCTGAAAGTATCCACTCACTGGTGGATACCGGCAACCAGG
>JAPHSA010000185.1 GCA_026193235.1 Deltaproteobacteria bacterium
CACCGTTCCGGCCATCTCAGCATTGATAGACCTCTCTGAGAAAAACGGTGATATCAATATTCTTTCGGCACCACGTCTTTTAACTTCAGATAACAAAGAGGCAACAATTATTGTTGGCTCCAATGTCCCGATTATTACTGAGCGCTTGACTGACAGCAGCAGCCTGTCTCAGTCGGTTTCGGTAGAGCGGAAAGATGTTGCATTGACTCTACGCTTTACCCCGCAGATTATTGAAGACAACCTGGTCAAGCTTGACATTTTTCAGGAAATTACTGATCTCGCGTCAACGAGTGTCGGTGACGTTGATCAGGTTGGTCCGACGTTGACAAAACGACAAATCCAAAACACCATATTAGCGCAAAGCCAGCATACGGTTGTCCTCGGTGGTCTGATCGGTACAAATTCTCAGGAGACCGTATCAAAAGTACCACTGCTGGGTGATATCCCGGGTTTGGGTTGGTTATTCAAACATAAAAATGTCACCAGTCAAAAAACCAATTTGTTGATCTTCATCACTCCAACGATTATCAACAACCCGGAAGATCTGCTCAGCATAACAGCGAAAAATAAGAGTTCTGCGCAAGAATTTATGCCTGAAAATCTGCAGGATGCATTTACTAAACAAGTCTCGGAATCAACAAGTGAAGAGGGAGCGGACGTAACGAATCCCGCCAGCGAATGATCGTTTGAATACTTCTGCATCATAAATATGTCTTGAAACAACGCACGACGCGAATGTCTGCAGTGGAGTCCAGGTTTTGAGAAACAACAAGTGGCAATTATTAGGGCAAATATTAACAGAGCATCACTCTGTTGCTGAAACTGAGATAACAGCCGCACTTGCCGAGCAAGAGCAAAGTCAATCGAGGTTGGGAGAAATTTTACTAACAAAGAAAGTCATATCTGAACTGACCTTGGCTGAGGCTCTGTCTCAACAGCAAAACCTGAGTTTTTACAGTGAGTTGCCGGAGCAGAAAAATCTAGACAACCTGCTCAATGTAGTTCCCCTTGGTTATGCCAAAGAAAAAAGATTTTATCCGCTCAATCGAACAGCAGAACGCCTGCTTGTTGCCATGGTTGACCCACTTGATTCATCACTGATCAATGACCTTGCCACCTTGACCGGGGAAACAATTGAACCCTGCCTTGCCTCCGCGACAGAAATCCTCAAAGCGATCAATAAAAGCTATGAAGGCAAAGCTGGAGAAACCCACAATGTCATTGAAGAAATTGAGGGTGACCGGTCGACAGACCTGGTTCAGAACTTTGAACCAGAAGACTTGCTTGATACCTCTGACGAAGCCCCAATTATTCGTTTTGTTAACAGTTTAATCACTCAGGGCTATAAAGAACGCGCTAGCGACATTCATATTGAACCATATGAAAATGAAATGATGATACGTTACCGGGTTGATGGCATTTTATATAATGTTCTTAAGCCTCCTCTTAAAGCACACGCCGGTATCGTTTCACGTATTAAAATCATGTCTCAGATGAACATCGCTGAAAAGCGGTTGCCTCAAGATGGTCGTTTGAGAGTCCGGATAGCTGGCCAAGACATCGACGTCAGGGTTTCCTCTTTGCCGACGGCATTTGGTGAGCGGGTAGTTTTGCGGTTACTCGACAAAGCATCAAGCATTTTAACTTTAGAGGAAATTGGTCTCAAAGAAACTCAGCTCCAGCAGGTTTCAAATATGATCAATAAAACTCATGGGGTCTTTCTAGTGACCGGCCCGACCGGCTCAGGGAAAACCACAACGCTGTATTCAATATTAACGCGCTTAGACCGCCTCGAAAAAAATATCATTACGGTTGAAGACCCGATTGAATATCAGTTGTCAGGAGTTGGTCAGCTACAGGTTAATTCCAAGATCGATTTAACTTTTGCAAATGGACTCAGGTCTATATTGCGGCAAGACCCTGATATCATTATGGTCGGAGAGATTCGCGATCAGGAAACGGCAGACATTGTCATTCAATCCGCGCTGACGGGGCACATGGTTTTTTCCACCCTGCATACCAATGATGCTGCGGGGTCATTAACACGTCTTGTGGAGATGGGAGTTGAACCCTTCCTGGCTGCCTCCAGTATTGTGGGAGTTCTGGCTCAAAGGTTAGTGCGTAAAATATGCCCGGAATGCCGTGAGGAATACCATCCACCAGCTGAGCTTCTGGAGGAACTGACAGAAGAAGGACTGCCAGACCATCCGGTTTTTTACATCGGCCGAGGCTGTGATCGCTGCATGAATATTGGCTATTGGGGACGAACGGGCATTTATGAACTGCTGGAAATGGATGATGCTGTTCGTGATTTACTGCTGAAGAATAAAGATGCAGCAAGTATCCGCAAAGTAGCAAAGCAAAAAGGGATGCAACACCTTCGATCAGCAGGGCTTTTGAAAGCTCTGCAAGGGGAAACAACGCTGGAAGAAGTTCTCCGTGTCACTCAGGAGGAGGTCTAGTTTTGCCCTTTTTTGAGTATTCAGGATTTGATGTTAAAGGCCGAAAGGTTTCGGGTAAAATTGATGGCAGTGGTCGCAAAACTGTTGCAAAAAGATTAACCCAACAGGGTGTCTTCATTTCCCATCTTGATGAGTTGGCAGCGCCATCCGCTGGTCTGTTCAAATCCCAGTACTTTAAACGTAAAGTTTCTTCGGCTGAGCTTGCTATAGCTACACGTCAACTTGGAACTTTATTGAGCGCCGGGATTGCTTTAGACGAAGCGTTACTGACTATCGGTGAACAGACGGATCAAGCCATTCTGAGTCACACATTCATGGAGATTCGTGAAAAAATAATTCAAGGAACCTCTTTGCACATAGCCATGGAAGAACATCACCGAGTCTTTCCCAACCTCTTTATTAATATGATACAGGTTGGTGAAAGCAGTGGAACCTTGGATAAAGTGACTCATCAACTTGCTGACTTTCTAGATGAACAGGCGCGGATTAAATCACGTATTCAAGCCGCTATAGCATACCCTTTGCTGATGGTTCTGGTCGGTGTGGGAGTGTTGGTTTTTCTTTTTATGTTCGTGGTTCCTAAAATCACGCTTATGCTGACTGAACTAGACCGGGCTCTCCCTTGGCCGACTTATTTATTGATCGCTATAAGCGAAGGGATTAAAGACTGGTGGCCGGGTTTATTTCTTGTTGCCGTTGCTTCATTTTTCCTGTTTATGCGTTACCGGAAAACCCCATCGGGAAAGCATAAAATAGATGGCATCTTACTCAAAATTCCTATTTTTGGTCGGTTGAGCTTGTTTATCGCGACTGCATGGTTTTCACGTACCCTGGGAACGTTGCTGCAAAGTGGAGTTCCTCTTCTCAAAGCGCTTGATATTTCACAGGGGCTACTCAAGAATGTTGTTCTGAAAAAAGCGATCGACGGTGCCCGGCGCGATGTTCAAGAAGGTGGTTCCTTGGCTAAAAGTTTAAAAGAATCAGCTGTTTTCCCACCAATGATGGCTCAAATGACAGCTGCGGGCGAAAAAAGTGGCCAACTGGAGCCCATGCTATTCCGTTTGGCTGACACTTATGACCATCAAACAGATTTGACTATAACGAGCCTTCTTTCACTGTTGGAACCAGTCTTAATTTTATTGATGGGGGGAGTCGTCGGCTTTGTTGTTCTGGCAATTCTACTGCCTCTTTTTGAAGCGAGTCAGGGATTCTAAAACCTTTCAGAGGATTTAAGAAAATGAAAAAAAACTATCGTGATATACGAGGCTTTACACTCATTGAAATTATGGTTGTTGTTGTCATCCTGGGGATATTGGCATCGATTGTCGTTCCAAAACTTCTCAGTCGTCCAGATCAGGCGAAGATAACCAAGGCACAACTCGACATTAAAGGGTTGGAAGAGTCCCTGGGAATGTTTAAATTGGATAACGGTTTTTACCCGACAACGGAACAGGGTCTTGGAGCTCTTGTCAGTATCCCCAGCGTAGGCCGGATCCCGACAAAATATCCCGAAGGTGGATACCTGAAAAAAGTCCCGCAGGACCCCTGGGAGGGGCAATATCTTTATCTCTCACCAGGGCTGCATAGCAACGAATACGACATAATTTCATACGGTGCAGACGGTGAACCTGGTGGAGAAGGTTTTGATGCAGATATCAATAGCTGGGATATCTAATAAATCATCCGGATTCACCCTGGTAGAATTACTGATCGTGCTTTTTATGGTCAGTATTTTCACAATTTTTGTGATTCCCCGATTTTCTCATATAGGGGAGGGGAACCTTAACCATTCCGCCAGAAGGTTGTCATGGACCATCAAACAATTATTTAATGAAGCTGCTCTTTCATCGATGGAGCACCGGATCATTTATGACCTGGATAGAGGATCGTATCGTGCCACGATTCTTGAACCCGATGGGAGAGTTCTCCCGGTTGAAAGGTTTCCGGAAGAAATAAAATTAAAGCAGGGGATCCGCTTCATGGATGTCACCATTGCTGGACGTGGGACCTTCAGTAACGGTGAAGTTGTTGCTCGCATTCTCCCCTCTGGTTGGCTTGAAGAGACAATTGTTCATTTTGTTGGAGATAACGATAAGATCCTGACATTACAGATCAACCCATTAACAGGCCATAGCGAAACCTATGACGGTTACCGAGAATTTGGCTTTGCCCAGACAGTACCTGGGTATTGATCCCGGGAAAATTTATGCCACGGCTGCTGCTATCACACAAAACGCATTTATTAAAAAGGAACCTCAAGGGCTT
The DNA here is from genome assembly GCA_026193235.1 of Deltaproteobacteria bacterium. Classification (GTDB taxonomy): domain Bacteria; phylum Desulfobacterota; class Desulfuromonadia; order Desulfuromonadales; family Geopsychrobacteraceae; genus JAPHSA01. The sequence continues at coordinate 4,728 of JAPHSA010000185.1, forward strand.
TACTCTGCTTGAAGTCATGATTGCAATCGCCATCATCAGTATTGCGCTGGTTTCTTTGCAAGCACTCAATACACGCACAATAGCAACCCATGAACGGCTACAAAGAATGACCCAGGCAACCTTGCTGGCTCAATATAAAATGAGCGAAGTTGAATCCTCGTCGAAGGGAACACCTTTTTCAGGAGCCAGTCAGGGTGTCTTTGCAGAACCGCATGATCAGTATAAATGGCAAATTAATTTTACCGATACCCCGCTGGCCTCTGTCCGCATGGTGACGGTCGATGTGACGTGGGGAGATAAAAATAAAAATGAGTCTGTGTCCATTGATTCTTTTATTTTTTAACCGTCCATCCACTCAGCGGTGCAAAGGTTTTACTTTGCTGGAAGTGCTGATAGCCATCAGCATCTTTGCAGTTGTTATTTCATCAATCTATGGGGTTTTCACCTCCATCAGTGGCACAAAAGATAGACTGGATAACAATAGTGAAACATACCATCAGGCGCGTATCATTCTGGACCGACTTGGACGTGAAATTCATGGCATTTATGTTCATTCGGCCGAGAATACAAATATCTTGCGCGGTGGAGTCAATGACCAAGGAAATGTTTTTCTTGAACTGAGTACGACGGCAACATCATCATTGAATATCGATGGCGCAGAGTTTGTTTTTATTAGATATGATTTGGTTGAAGATCAGGAAAAGAAAGATGGCAGTTACGTCATCAATCGGATAGAGAAGCCTCTTTTGGGAAGTATGAGCAATCAGAACTTTCCTGCAATGAGACTGGCAACAGGGATTAAGAATTTTAGAATCCGTTATTTTTCAGATCAGCTCTGGCAAGATCAGTGGGACCAAGATCAGCAGAATTTGCCCGATATGTTAGAGGTGTTTTTAAGTATTTACGATAACAGTGGAGAGGAAATTTCGTTTCTGACAGCGTTCAAAATTCCGCTTCCTGGCGGCCAGCTATGAGCAAAAAAAATAACGAAAAAGGCATGGCCTTGCTTCTTGTCCTTATCGTTGTGACCCTGCTGACGGCCGTTTTGATGGAACTTTCATATTCGACCTTGATCGAGCAGAGGTTAACCGAAACCTTTCGTGATAGTACCAGAGCGTATTATTTAGCCCGCGGGGGCATTACTGCTGGCCAAAAACTGCTTTTATCAGATAAAAACAAGTATGATTCAGCAACTGAATTCTGGGCGACAGGAATTTCCAGCTACCCCGTGGGAGAGGGTTTTGTTTCTGTTGCTATCGAGGATTTAGATGGAAAACTGGCAGTTAATTCACTGGTTGTCGGCAATAATCCGCAGACGGTGATTATCGATCGTTTTTATCGTTTGCTATCGGCATTTGAAATTGATGAACCTGGTGAATTGACCGCAGCGATTATAGACTGGCTTGATCAAGGCGATGAGCCATATCAGATGATTAAAACAGACGCGTTAGAAATACCGGTAGCCGGAGCTGAAGATTTCTACTATCAGCAGCTGGCATCACCATATCCTTGTAAAAATGGTCCTTTGGAATCAGTCGAAGAGCTGCGATTGGTCAAAGGATTCAGCGAGAGAATATTTAACATTGTCAGCCCGTATTTATCAGCAACAAAAAATAAACAGATCAATATCAATACAGCTAAACGCGAAGTTCTAAGGTCTCTTGGTCCTAATCTTGATGAACAGACTGTTGATTTTATCATTGAGATGCGGCGTGAGACTCCAATTCAATCGCTTGAAGCTCTAAAAACACAACTGCCAACCGATCAATACAGTTTATTGAAATCTCTTTCAGGCCAGAGGCTTTTAGGGACGACGAGTGATTCATACAAGATTACCGCTGAGGCAGTTATTAATGATGGCAGACGTTCCCTTGAAACCCGTTTTAATAAAAAGGATAATGTTCTGTCTTATATAAGGACTAATTGATTATAATGAAAAAGCGTTTTTTGGGTTTAGATATTGGAACTTCCAGTAGCTATTTAACTCTTATTGAATATGAAAATAACGAACTGAAAAAAGTTTCTTTTTTTGTGAGTCGGCTTGAAGAGTTGTCCGATCAGCTGACTGAATTACGACAAAATTTTTCGGGACCTTTTAAAATTGGAGATCGCTTGGCCGTAGCACTTCCAGCCAAGTCAGTATATGTACGAAAATTTGAGCTCCCTTTTCGTGACCCTAAAAAAGTAGCTGCATCAATCCCCTTCTCTTTAGGTGCACAGATCCCTGTCTCTGTTGAGGACTGTGTAACCAGTACAATCATCAACAGTAATCAATCTGATGGCCTGTTCAAGGTGACAGCAGCTGCAATCCCCAAGCAAGTGGTGGAAGACATATTAGCTGCCGCGCAGCTAGCCGATCTGCCTCTACACATTCTTGATCTGCCCCCCTTTTCACTGGTACCACTTGTCGCTGAAAGCAAAAAAGACGCTATTCTGATAGCGGTCAACTCGCAAGAGACAACCATCAGCCTCATTCAATCTGGTGAATTGACTGACTATCGTTTGTTGCCAAAGAAAATTGAGCCTGAGAATATCAACGATATACAAAGTATCTCGAGAGAAATTCGGGCTCTTATGGCGAACAGTGGGGATGTTGAATTGCCAACTTTAATTGTCGGAGATGTCGACAGTGGAACCCTTTCACAAAAATTAGATGATATTGGTTATGAAGCTAAAGAGCTTGAATTGAGATTAGCGGGCGAGGTTATCCCAGCGCCTTTTTTCCATGCAACAGCTCTGGCATACAGAGCTGCTGAGACAAAAGCATGGAAGTCCTTTAACTTTCGCAGCGGAGACTATGCTTTAAGGGGAGAATGGCAAAAACTCAAAAGAGCTTTGCTGGTGACTGCAGGTCTGACCATCGTAAGCGTGTTGATTATTGCTGCGGCTGCTGTAGTCCAGTATCAATCAAAGGCTAATCAGGTGGATACCCTTCAAAACGAGATGTCACAGATTTTCCAGCAAACATTTCCTGCAACAACAGCTATTGTTGATATCCCTTTGCAAATGAAAAGCAGCATCAGAGAATTGCACGAAAAGATGGTGAATATAGGTGGTTCACAAGCTCAAATCCTCTCCATTTTAAAGGTGCTTTCTGAGGCGACAATGACAATCCCGATTGAAGTCCAGGAGCTCAGTGTGGGATCGGGTGAGGTTAAAGTTAATGGGACGGCTTTATCGTTCGACGAAATTAACAAGATGACAGAGCTGTTGACGCAATCATCTATCGTAGAAAATGTCCAGATCGCTGAAGCTCAAATGGCTATCAGTGGAGATAAAGTTAATTTTCGCCTGTTTCTAGAAATGACCCCTAACAGATAGGGCCAAGTTGTGTTCAATCATATTGATCAATTAGAAAAACGGGAAAAGCTCTTTTTATTCGTCGGCACAATGTTTGTCATACTACTGATTGGTTTTTATGGCATTTATCAGCCTTATCAAGAAGTGTTACTAAAACTTGACAAAAAAATCTCAATCAAGCAACTGCAGATTAAGGAAATAAGGAATCTACAAGTTGAATATCAGTCTATCCAGAAGCAAATGGATCAAGCCTATAAGATGTTGACGCGTACTGGGTCATTGTCACCATTGACAAAGATAGAAAGTTTGACCTCGAATATTGTTAGTCGCGAAAAATTAAATTACATCCGTCCACAGCCACCCCAAATACAAGGGGATATTCGAGTCGATAATCTTGACATTAAGCTTGAGAAATTATCCCTGGAGCAGGTGTTGCAACTCCTATGGCAAGTTGAATCGACTAAGAGTCAGATGCAAGTAAAAAACTTCCGTCTCAAGCAACGGTTTGATAATGCATCAGAGCTTGACCTCACCATGACAGTTTCTGTCTATAGTAAGAGCTCAACATGAAGCAGACAATATCAATGCTTTTCGGTAGATCCAAAATAGCTTTAGCGGTATTGACCGTATTCCTTTTTGGGTTTTTTGCCGGGATTTTCTTTTCTTTCCCAGAGATGAATCTCAAACGGCAAATTATCTCCTCTATAGAAACGCAGGGTCATGTTGCTGTAGATCAGGGCGTTATCAATATAGGGTTATTGGGTATTGAAGGTTCTGACCTGCTGATTCGACCGGAAAACCCGCTTTGGCCAACTATTCCAATCAACTCTCTCCATATTGCTCCGCAATGGCTTTCCTTGTTTTCTAAGGATCCGGGGGTTCACCTGGATATGCAGTTGTTTGGGGGGACACTATGGGCTGATGTGTTTAAAGATGGTCGTTTGAGCGTGGAAGCATCGCAGATCGATCTGGGTTTTTTGCTGCCAAAAGACCAGCAGATGAAAATATCTGGGCTTTTGGCGAAAATGAAGTTAGCGAGTACTGTTCCGCTGGCGAAAACTTCCGAAAGCCTTTTGGCTGTGGCACTGAAGGGAGTCAAAATTGCCGGACAGAGTGGCATGAACTTGTCGCTAAATCTTGGAGATATTGACATCAGTGGCATAGGTCGCGGACGTTCCATAAAGATAGTTTCCCTCAACGCTGACAAGGGTGACCTGTCAATCAGCGGGAAAGGGAGTGTCTTGTTGGGCCACGATTTGCCTTCGACGCAGGTCAACATGAAAATTGAAATACGGCCGGAAAACACAGCTGATCCCATGCTTGTCGAACTGTTAAAACTAGGAACACGACACATATCAAATGGTAGCTATGAATTAACCCTCTCCGGGCCATTATCAGAGTTGCTATTCAGGACCTTTTAAAGGATGGTCTGGCTTCTTTGACACAGCCAAAATCAAGAGGTCGTAGATTTTTGAAACGGGGGAGAACCTTTGTATTTTAACCTGCTTTCTGTCGACCCTCGATTCTTTCTCTTCGTTTTTATTGAATTTTTGCTATATTCACAGAGTTCGCAGTTGTTTTTGTGTCGCTCCTCCCTTTTTTTCTGGATGGATTCATGACCGTAGAGCGTAACCGAGTACGGAAGAAAAAACGCCTTAAGGTACGTTTCGGAGTCGATTATCCCAAGCGCATTGCCTTTACCGGAGATGCCTCCGCTGTCGGTCTGTATATCATCACCGGTCAGCCGGAGCGGCCTGGGAGCAAGCTGTTGATTGAACTGAGCCTGCCGGACGAGCAGCAGGTCATCGCTTTCGGGCGGGTGCGCTGGGCCAAAAAAGTTCCGCCAAATTTGATCCGGGTCGCCAACAAGGCTGGTATGGGGGTTCAGTTGACAAAGTTTGAGGCAGGGGAGCAAATATTTAAAGATTACCTGGCCACTCTGAGGCATTAGCTGTTCATGGTTGATTCAGTCTCCAATCAGATTCAGCATCTTCCCGCCGTTTCCCCTGATCTTATTCTCGTGCGCTGGGGCCACGGAGAATGGCAGGTTCAGAGTCTCTCTGAACGTCTCTCTTTGTGGTTGAAAATGGACAGAGCAGCCGTTCGCGGACGGGCGCCAAGCTATCTTTTTCCTGCTGCAATCCCGGCAATAAATGATCTGGCTGCTGAAGTGCTTGAGACGGGACAGGATCTCAGCGGAATTAAAGTCCGCCTGACGCCTGAGCAACCTGAGTTTCTCGCTGATATCCAATTTGCCGGGTTAACGGAAGATTATCTGGGTCAGCTGATCCGTATTGTTCTGCGCCGTGAATCGATCGCCAGCAAGCAGGACATCGGGTTTCGTAATATGGTTGGCTCAAGTCCTGCCATGCGTGAAGTGTTTCGTAAGGTTAAACTCTACGCTGCTTCCGATGCCGCTGTCATTATCACCGGAGAGACGGGGGCGGGTAAGGAATTGGTCGCTCAGGCGCTACATGCTGAAAGTCAGCGTCACGACAAGCCGTTTGCCGCACTGAACTGCACGGCGTTGAGTGAGCAATTGTTAGAGTCGGAACTCTTCGGGCACGAACGGGGAGCCTTTACCGGCGCAGTCCGTGAGCATCGGGGCTATTTTGAGCGCGCTGACGGGGGCACTCTGTTTCTGGATGAGATTGGCGATATGCCGCTGCATACGCAGAGTAAATTGCTTCGGGTTTTAGAAGATGGCCGGGTGCAGCGGGTTGGTGGTGAGAAGGGCCGCCAGGTCGATGTGCGTGTTATCGGTGCCACCAATGTGCCGCTGGAACAGGCGGTAGCGGAAAAACATTTTCGCGCTGATCTTTATCATCGCCTGGCTGTTTTAAGGATTCATCTGCCGGCATTGCGGGAACGCTACGAAGACATTCCCCTGCTGGCAGAACTCTTTCTCCAGCAGTTTAATGCCCGCTATGATAAGGCCGCCAGGCGTCTGACCGCTGAGGCGATCCGCCTGTTGCAGGCCTATCTATGGCCGGGGAATGTCCGTGAGCTGCGCAATGTGATTGAGCGGGTTGTGATTGAGTCGGAAACGGAAGCGATAGGAGCACGTGCCTTCGCCGAGTGGATTCAGGAACGGCAGCAATTTTCACAGGCCAATCAGCCTCCCACGGACACCGGAGAAATTCAAACTTTGCCGGTTGCTGTGCCATATCCCCAGGCTGAAATTCATTATAGTAACAGGGATTTTCAGCGCTCTCCACGATCTTTGGGTCGGAAGGTTCAACTGACTGAGGCGATGATTCGCCAGGCCTATCAGGACGCTGAAGGAAATTTGTCCGCAGCAGCAAGGGCGCTGGGTGTCCACCGGGCAACCCTCTACCGTCATCTTAGACAACTCAATCTGAACCGCAACGATCTTTTCTAACTCCCCTCTTTGTGCGACGTCGCAGCTGTCGCATTTGGTTTTCCTGCAGCGCCTGTAACGTCGCATGTTGAATTCTTATCCTTATCTATTGTCTTTAAGTCACTGAAAATAAAGGCATTAATTATTTTGTGAATCTTGGCATTGCGTTTGTAATGACTTTGATCAGCACAAACAAAAAAACAAACGATTTATCAAAGGAGGAAGACAATGTTCGGATTACAATTTGTCAGCGAAATGGAAAATTTTCAACGTGAGATGGATCAGCTTTTTCATGGACTGAATTTCAGGTCCGTCCCCTTATCTCAGAACAACGATGTTCGCTTCAAGGTCTCAGATCAAGGTGAAAGCTATATGGTCGAAGCGCCCTTGCCTGGTCTTGATATTGAAAAACTTGACATCAGTATTCTGGGGCGAACATTGACGGTCACAGGTGATTTTATGGCGCAAGAATTGCCTGCCGACGTCCGTTGGCACCGCCAGGAACGTAATCGCGGTCAATTTAAGAAAACTCTACAGCTTGCAGTTGCCCTTGATGCCGATGCGATTGTCGCTGAATATCAGAATGGCATGCTGAAAATTAACTTGCCGAAAGCGGCTTCAGCGCTGCCGAAAAAAATATCTGTGAAGGTTGGTTAAGGAACCTATTAAAAAAACAACATGAACAAAGTTAAGGAGATAGATCATGACCGACAAGCAAATGATTCAACAAGAAACACTTGAGGGGAAATCAATAGCTCAGGCAAAACCGATTTCCTGGTTAACCCCGGCGGTTGATATCTATGAAACTGCCGATGAGCTGATTCTGCTGGCAGATTTACCGGGGGTAGAAGAAAACGGTTTGCAATTACAGGTTTCCCGCGGGCTGTTGACTCTGGAGGCAGAGATTAAGACGGCTGAAGAACAGAATCAGCGAGGTTTTTACCGCCAGTTCAAGCTCTCTGAAAGGATTGACGCTGATGCTGGCAATGCTGCCCTGAAAGACGGAGTCCTCAGCCTGCGGTTACCGAAAAGCGCAGCGGCGAAGCCGAAACGGATTGCTGTACAGACTCTGCACTGATGCAGTGATGAGCCAGGGCCAAACCAGCCCTGGCTTTTTTACGTCAAAAACTTTTTTAGCGGTATACTTGGAATAAAAAAATGAGAATAACTTCTTTCGGGGGTCGAGATGATTGATCTGAATCGGACGACGCAAAAAGTACAAGAAGCGCTACAGGCAGCTCAAGCCCTGGCATTGCGTCTTGGCCATGCAGAAATTGATGGTGAACATTTACTCCTGGCCCTCTGTGAGCAATCAGAAGGTCTGGCACCGCGACTGCTGGAGAAAGCCAATATCGCTGTTGCTGCAATCGTCACCAGTCTGACTCAGGAGCTTCAGGCGCGCCCGAAAATCGGCGGACCAGGGGCGGATAGCAGTAAGCTTTATGCCAGTCGACGGTTGAGTCAGCTGCTGCTTCAGGCGGAAACAGAAGCGCAGCAACTGAAGGATGAATATGTCAGTGTTGAGCATATTCTACTGGCCGTCGTTGCTGAGGGCGAGCGCACTGCTGCTGGGCGTCTATTCAGCAAAAATCAGTTGGACCGGAATCGATTATTGCAGGCATTGACAGAGATTCGCGGTAATCAGCGGGTGACCAGTCAGGATCCGGAAGCAACCTATGAGGCGTTGGCGAAGTTCGGCCGTGATCTGGTTGAAGAGGTCAAAAAGGGGAAACTTGATCCGGTCATCGGGCGTGATGACGAAATCCGTCGGGTAATCCGAATTCTGTCGCGCAAAACCAAAAATAACCCGGTTCTGATTGGTGAACCTGGCGTTGGCAAAACGGCCATCGTCGAGGGCTTGGCGCACCGGATTGTGCGCGGGGATGTGCCTGAAGGACTGAAAGGCAAAACGGTTTTTTCTCTGGATATGGCGGCCCTGGTCGCCGGGGCGAAATACCGCGGTGAATTCGAAGAACGCCTCAAGGCCGTGCTCAAGGAAATTCAGGAAAGCGACGGTCGGATCCTGCTGTTTATCGATGAACTGCACACGATTGTTGGAACCGGGAAAGCTGACGGGGCAATTGATGCCGGAAATATGCTGAAGCCGATGCTGGCCCGGGGTGAATTGCACTGCATCGGGGCGACAACCCTGGATGAATATCGCCAGTACCTGGAAAAAGATCCGGCTTTGGAGCGGCGGTTTCAGCCGGTTATGGTTGAGCAGCCTGATGTTGAAACGACGGTCAGCATCCTGCGTGGGCTTAAAGAGCGTTTCGAGGTCTATCATGGCGTGCGAATCCACGATAATGCTCTAGTTGCTGCGGCGGAGTTGAGTCATCGCTACATTGCCGATCGTTTTCTGCCGGATAAAGCTATTGACCTGGTTGATGAAGCCTGCGCAACGATTCGTACCGAAATTGATTCCATGCCGGCGGAATTGGATGCTTTGACCCGCCGGTTGATGCAACTGGAAATTGAGGAAGCGGCATTGAAAAAAGAGGAAGATCAGGCCAGCCGCGTGCGCTTGAACCTGTTGCAGAAAGAGTTGGCCGAAATAAAATCGACAGAACAGGCTCTTGCTGCTCAGTGGCAACTGGAAAAAGGCGGAATTCGGAGCGTTCAGCATTTGCGTGAAGAGATTGAGCAGGTGCGTCTGGCGATTGCCGAGGCCGAACGTCAATACGATCTCAATAAGGCCGCTGAATTGAAACATGGCCGCTTGCCTGAATTGGAAAGACAACTTCATCTAGAAGAAGATCAAATACAAAACAGCGACGCTAAGACCAAAATGTTGCGCGAAGAGGTTACGGATGATGAAATAGCCGATATCGTCGCGCGCTGGACGGGGATTCCGGTCACCCGCCTGGTTGAGACGGAGCGGGAAAAGCTGCTCAAGCTGGATGAAATTCTTCATCAGCGGGTGATCGGTCAGGATGAGGCCGTGCAACATGTGGCTGATGCCATTGTTCGCGCCCGTGCAGGGATTCAGGATCCCAAGCGACCGATCGGATCCTTTATTTTTCTCGGACCGACCGGGGTGGGAAAAACTGAGTTAGCGCGAACCCTTGCCCAGGCGCTGTTTGACAGTGAAGACAATCTGATCCGTATCGATATGTCGGAATACATGGAAAAACATGCGGTCAGTCGCTTAATCGGTGCGCCTCCCGGTTATGTCGGTTATGAAGAAGGAGGGCAGTTGACCGAAGCGGTGCGCCGCCATCCCTATGCGGTGGTCCTGTTTGATGAGATTGAAAAAGCCCACCCGGATGTCTTCAACGTCCTTTTGCAGATACTTGATGATGGCCGGGCAACCGACGCCAAGGGGCGAACGGTCAGTTTTAAAAATGCCGTCATCATCATGACCTCGAATATCGCCTCGCAATATCTGATTGAGGGGATTCGCGATGGGGAAATTCCAACAGTTGTTTTGCGCCAGGTGGAACAGGAATTGCGCCGGCATTTCCGCCCGGAATTTTTAAACCGGGTCGACGACACAATTATTTTTAAGCCCCTGAGTCGGAAAGAAATCAAACAGATTGTCTTACTCCTGGTCGATGAGTTAAGGCTCCGTCTGGCTGAACGCCGGATCAGCCTGGAGTTGACCGATAGTGCATGCAATTTTATCGCTGAAACCGCTTATGATCCGGTTTACGGAGCCCGCCCGCTTAAGCGTTTTATCCAGCGTCAGTTGGAGACGAAAGTCGGTCGTGCGCTGATTGCGGGAGAGATCTCTGAGGGCTCGCTGGTCACGGTTGACCTGGTGAGTGGGGAGCTGGTGGTCAAAGGTTAAACAGAATCGTCAGGCAGAGAAATAAAAATCTTGCCAAAATATTGTCAGAGTATATAATGTTACCAGAGTAGTTATAATTAACTTAAAGCTCATTCGCGGAGGACAATCATGCGTATCGATATTCTTTGTAAACCGGAACATCCGGAAAGTTGTCAGGGTACTGTAGAAAACGTTCGTGAAGCGCTTGATAAACTTGGGGTGGAAGCTGAGGTTCATCAATTCAGCGATTCGCGTAAAATGATCGACAACCGGATTTATGTTGTCCCGGCCCTCTTGATTGATGATCAGGTTCGGGTTGCCGGGCGTGTCCCAAAAGTTGAAGAAATTGTTGATTTTATTATCGAGCGACCACGTTATCTCAAAGAGGTTGCAGAAGTCGCCTGACCCGAAATCCACAGGTTTGATAAACAAAAGGCTCCAGCGCATTCGCGTTAGGAGCCTTTACTTTTTTAATTTTCTCAGGTACCCTTAATCTGCTTTTTTTAAGGAGATTGCTGATGCCAAAAATTATGCTGGTTGATGATGTTGATCTGTTTCTCGAGCTTGAACGATCCTATCTGGAAGGTTGTGATTATGATCTGGTGACCGCATCGTCCGGTGAAGAAACTCTTCAGCGGCTTGATAAAATCGCTCCCGATGTCCTGTTGCTCGATTATTACATGCCGGGCCTTAATGGTGATGAGGTTTGTCGCGCCATCCGCCAGAATCCGCAATGGGAAAAATTACCGATATTGATGGTCACTGCAGCGGGAAAACCGGAAGAGGTTAAAAGTTGTCTGGAAGCAGGCTGCGATGATTATGTCACCAAGCCGGTCAATAAGAATGAGTTGCGTGAAAAGGTGCAGCGCCTGCTCGGTCAGGTGCAGCGTCGGATGGCGGAACGGGTTGCCGTTAAAATGCCGGTTCAACTCAAGGAAGGCGGCAAACTTCATGTTTTCAGTGCGGAAGATATTTCGACCAGCGGGGTCTATCTGAAATCTGCGACACCGCTGGCGGAAAATACGACGGTTGAAATAAAACTGGAAACCGCGGAGGGCGAGCCACTGGCGATCTTCGGTAAAATTAAACGGACGGCCAGGCAGGCAGACGATGGTTGTGGCGTTTATTTTATCTACCCGGACCAGCAGAGTAAAAAACTTCTCGATCAGCTGGTGTTGAGCAAAAAGGCAGAACAGTTAAAACGCGAGGGTGTTGATGATCACCTGAGCCAACGCATCCAGGCGTTGGAAAAAGACCTCTCGCGTTTACGTAATGAGCATGACGATGCCTTTCGGCGGATCGGTGAGCTGGAGCAGGAGAATCTTGATTTTGCCAATCAGCTGGTGCAGGTCGAAGATGTCAATAACAACCTGACCAATCTTTATATTGCCTCCTCACGGCTGCATTCAACGCTCGACCGAGAGGAAACCCTGGAAATCATCAAGGAGGTCGTGATCAACTTTGTCGGCGCGGAAAAGTTTGCCGTTCTGCTCTTTGATAAGTCGAGCAAAAAGTTGTCTTTTGAAACCGGAGAAGGTTTTGACCCCGATGAGAACTTCCCTGAAATTCCTTTGGGAGAAGGCGTCTTAGGGCAGACTGCAGCTGCCGCGAAAAATTATTTTTATGAGGGCTCTGTCAGTGAAGGCTCAGATGATATCCTGTCGCCGATTGTTGCCATTCCGCTGATCATTCACGGCAAGATGATTGGATTACTGGCAATCTATCGGCTGTTTATTCAGAAAGAACAGCTGGAATCGATCGATTACCAGCTGTTCTCCATGCTCGGTGAGCACGCTGCAACGGCGTTGTTTTCTTCGACCCTCTACAGTAAATCTGAGCGTAAACGACAGACCTACCAGGGGGTTGTCGATCTGCTGCTCCAATAACAGCAGATCTCAAGATTTCTGTTGGGGAGGCGGAACTTAATTCCGGCCGTTCCCGGCACCATTCCCGCTACCGGACCCGCTTCCACTGCCGGAGTCTCCGCCAGCACCGCCACCATCGGAACCACCATCACCCCCGCCGCCTGCTCCGGAATCGCCGGTTCCTGCATTGTCACTGCCGATACCGGCTACGCCGGTACCGTAACTGTCCTCGCCCGACATGGCGCTGGCAGGGCCGTTCCCGTCACCATCACCGGCCATGCCGTTGCCGACCCCTCCACCACTCATGCTGACATTGTTACCGGATTGATTATCGCTCTGGGCATTCATGCCGTGCGCATAATCGTCGACCACTTCGGGTGCTGATCCGTAGCCTCTCCCCATATGGTGCGCAAAGCTGGTAATCGGCAGCAGCCAAAGGCCGATGGCGAAGATTGCCAGGGTGATCAATAGGTTTCTTTTCATTTGCATCCTCCTTTTTCATGTTTGGTTCGAATACCGTTACATACGTGGCCTCAATTAGCTAAACGTACGAGCACGGCAGAGGTTGACCGGTAAAATGCCGAGATTATATTTTCTGAGGGGGGAGTAGAAGCTGGAGATAATGATTTTTGGTTGCTTAGAGCATCAAGCCGCCGGCAACAGTAACCCCTGGCCGACGGCAGATTGTAGGAGTTCCATGGCTGAATGGTTTTCAAAACCCGCTATGAGCTGAGCTCCGAGCTCTGCTTTTTTTGCGCGAGCCAATAGCAGGGCAAAGTCCTCATCCAGAGTTTCGATCAATATTTTCCCCCGCTGTCGCAGGAAAATTGTTTGCCCCGGATTAGGAGTGAGATTTTTGTAAATGTTCTCCAGTGATTCTCCGCCCCAGATCTCCAGATCATCAAGGGCAAAATGAAATTTTTGCATTTGCAGCGCGGGATTCAACTTCCAGCGGCTTTCCATATAGGCTTTTTCCGCCGGTAAATTCCCCCCCGGTCGGCATTCATCGGCCAGTAGAACTTCAGCACAATGATAATGATAGTGAATCAGATCTTCGGCCAGAGGAACCAGTTTTGCTTTGTTCCGGCCTTGAAGTTGCTCTGTGGCAAACTTAATTTGTAGCGGCAGGATAGCTTTGGGTTGCCAATCTTCAACGGCAAGGAGTTGTTGCTCGTTCAAATTCTTCCGGGCGATAACCCACTCACTGAATCTGGTCAAGAAATCAACAGAAGTGAGTTTAAGTGCATGACAGAGCTGGAGAAAAAAACCGACAGCACGTCCGCGATTATAAAAAATGTCGGTGGCCGCTGCGAGTTGACAGCTTTGCTGCATGTCTGCTGCGGAGTAGGATTGATTGCTCTTGATATTATAAGGGGGGGCTTTTTCGCCTTGGATGTTGAAGCTTCCCTGGTTCTCAAACAATTCCGTGCCCGGCAGGACCGATAGCGGGAAGATATCGATCTGATTGGGTTGTTGGTCCAAGGCGAAATCAAGGCTTTTTTGAAAGCCAGAATGATTGTCACCTGGCAATCCGTAGATTAAATCCAGCCCGAAAGTCACCCCGGCTTGTGACAGCTTATGGAGGTTTTGCTCCAGTAGTTTTTTGTTCAGTTTGCGCCGCAGCGGAATTAAGACCTCAGGGTCTGCCGACTGCAGGCCAATCTGTACGGAGCAGGAGAGTTGGGCTAAGAGCGCAATGATCTCATCATCGAGAAAATCGGCTTTGGCTTCAATGTGATAGTGAATCTGTGGGGCGGTCTCCAGTAACAGTTCAAGGAGCTTTTCCCCCCGGCCTGGAGGGGCATTGAAGGTTGAGTCAAGAATCCAGATTTGCGCCACCCGCTGTTCTACAAAAAGCTGGAGCTCCCGGCGTAAGCGCTCAAAGGGCAAGGGCCTGACCCCTTGATGGCCCTTGGCATCGTAGCAGAAAGCACAGTTGAAGTGGCAACCCCGGGCGA
>JAPHSA010000204.1 GCA_026193235.1 Deltaproteobacteria bacterium
TGAAGTTTCTTTGACAAGGATTTTACTGGACGGGGAATTTGTTTTACACGCTCTGGTGCGCGACATCAGCTTCCAGGAAAGGGCTCAGGAAGCTTTGCTGAAAAGCGAAAAGACCTTTCGTGCGTTGCTTGACGTCAATCCTGACACGCTTATTCTGCTTGCCCCTGACGGAGTCGTTATCGATACCAATCACGTTGCCGCCCACTCGCTTGGATTAAGCCCCGAAGAAATGATTGGTACGAATGTGTTCGACCATCTGCCTTCTGATCTGGCTGCCGAAAGAAAGTACGCTTTTGATAAGGCCATCAAAAACCGAAGAAGCCATCATTTCTTCGATCGCCGCGGATCCTTATGGCTGGAGAATTACATTGCCCCGATCATGAATAGTGCCGGGCATGTCGATCAGGTAGCAGTTATCAGCCGTGATATAACAACGATCAAACAACATGAAGAACAGCTTCTTGCTCATCAATTGCAGTTAAGAGCTCTTTCGGCAAAACTTTCACTGATCGAGGAACAGGAAAGGCGAAAAATTGCTGATGCCTTACATGACAGCCTGGGCCCTAATCTTGCCCTTGCCAAGATGAGATTGGGGGCGATAAAAACTTTTGATTCTGCAGAGCAATGCAAGGAAAATATCAAGGAAACCATCGCTCAACTTTCGGAAGCAATCCATTTTACCCGTAACCTGACTCTTGATATCAGCCCCCCTGTACTCGACAATCTGCCGTTCTTCAACTCCCTAAGATGGTTGGCTGAACACTTTTTGGAGCGCAATTTGATCTCAAGTGAAATTATTGAGCAGGGTCAACCAGAACAGCTTGATAAAAACTCGCGTATTTTACTGTTTAAAGTAGCCCGTGAATCGATGATCAATATCGTTAAGCACGCTAAAGCAAGTCAGACAAAAATTGTCCTGCAATGGGCTGACGATCATGCTGATTTATCGATCAGCGACAATGGCGTCGGTTTCGATGTTAATAATCAGCAAACAGATTCGGCAAAACAGAGCTATGGATTGTTCAGTATCACTGAAAGGATGGCATACCTCGGTGGAAGCGTTGAGATCGTATCAGTCCCAGCTCAGGGAACATCTATTCGGATTAAATTTCCACTCAAAATCGACTCTTTAACCGAATGAAATGCAGCTACAGAGGCCGGCCCCTCATTCTTTGAGCGCGTAACCTGCACCACGAACGGTACGAATTAATTTGTCATCAAAGCCATGGTCAATTTTTTTGCGCAGGTAATTAATATAGACATCAATAATATTGCTGTAAGGGTCAAAAGTAGAATCCCAGGCATTTTCAGCAATCATGGATCGAGTCAGGACACGATTCGGATTGCTCATAAAGTACTCAATTAACCTGTATTCTTGAGGGGTTATTGTGATTTCTTGTTGACCACGCCACAGCCGGTGACTGACCCGATCAAGCCGCATGTCGGCAACGCTCAGCTCACTGCCACGATTCCGGGATCCTCTTCGGATCAATGCCCGAGAGCGGGCAAGCAATTCAATAAAAGAAAATGGTTTTGTCAGATAGCCATCGCTGCCGATGTTCAGACCGGTCACTATATCTTCAACCGTATCATTTGCTGACATACAAAGGATTGGGGTAAACACATTTTTTTTTCGCAGGTCCTCAATCACTGTCAATCCGTTTTTTTTAGGCAGGCTCAGATCCAGGAGGATCAAGTCATAGGTTGCCTTGACTGCCATGTTAAGCCCCTCTTCTCCATCATAAGCGGCATCGACATGGAATCCTTCTTCCTGAAGCCCCTTCATGATAAAAGAAGCGACCTTTTTTTCATCTTCTACAATAAGTATTTTCATTGAAAACGCCTCCATTTCAACTCGCCGTAAAACCAGAGGCAACAAGATCCCAAGTGCGGTGTTCGACTCGGGCACAGGCCCTTCAAGTGGTGCATTTTTTTCCAGGAGTGAATCCACAAACTTTTGTCTGTCCACGAGAACAGCTCGACACCTTCGGATGTTGGATTAGTGATCCCGAAGGTGTCATTGAAATTCAGCTGAATAAATGTTTCGCTGATGGTGAATCAAGAGCATCCGCTACAAAACCGTAGCGGATGCCGTTGTTGCTAAAACTTGCCGAATTCCAGATCATCCAGCTGTATTTGCGGTTTTGCCGCAGCCGAATTCATATCTGCCCAACCGATTGATCTCACAGTTGTGGGTTGTTTCTTCTCTGCCGCCAGCTGGCTGGACTGCACATAATTAACCCCCGGTGCCTGGGACTTGTTCAGGGTGAACTTCTGCAGCATTTCACGCATCTGCGCCGCCTGACCGGACAACTCTTCGGCTGCTGCCGCGCTCTCTTCGGCACTGGCGGTATTCTGCTGGGTCACCTGGTCGATCTGCGCCAACCCGGTCGTCACTTCGCTTATCCCCTGGGCCTGTTCGTTGGAGGCCGCGGCGATCTCTTCGAGGAGGTCGGCCACCTTGGTCGTGCCCTCCATGATGTCCTTCAGGGCGGTTTCGGTCTGCTTCGCCATCTGTGAACCTCGGTCGGTCAGAGACACCGAGCCTTCGATCAGTTCGGCGGTCTCCTCGGCCGCCTTGGCGCTGCGCGCTGCCAGGTTGCGCACCTCTTCGGCAACCACGGCAAAGCCTTTACCGTGTTGCCCGGCGCGAGCCGCTTCAACCGCGGCGTTGAGCGCCAGCAGGTTGGTCTGGAAGGCGATCTCGTCGATCACCTTGATGATCTTTGAGATATTCTGACCGGCCTGGTTGATCTCGTCCATCGACGACACCATCTCGGACATCTGGTTATTGCCTTTTTCCGCAGCCTGTTTCGAATCACTGGCAAGCTGATTGGCAACACTGGCGTTTTCCGCGCTGGTGCGCACCTGCCCGGCCATCTCGTTCATCGAGGCGGTGACCTCTTCGAGAGATGCGGCCGATTCGGTCGCCCCCTGAGATAAAGCCTGGCTGGCATCGGCGACCTGGCCGGAACCGGAGGCGATCTGCTCACCGGAAATCTGGATATGGGTAATGATTTCAGTGATGTCTTCGTTGAGCTGCTTGATGGCGTTGCGCAAGACATCCTGTTCGCTGCGCGGCGTGACCCTGAAGGTCAGGTCGCCGGCGGCCAACTGCTGCATCGGCTTGACGATCTCCTCCTGCAGGCTGTCGGCAAAATTGTCCATGGCCACAGCCATCTGGCCGATCTCATCTTTGCGGTTCATCCGCAGGCGGGTTTTAAGAATTCCGTTTTCCAGCTCCTTGATCATCGTCACGGTTTTCACCAGCGGGCCGGCAATCGACCGGATCAACAACCAGCCGACCAAGACCACGAACAGGGCAACTGTCAGGCAGATGATCAGGACACCCATTTTCAATTCGCCGGCTTTATGTTGCAGGCCGACCAGCTCAATTCGCAATTCGTTGGTCTGCTCCTTCAGGAAAGGCGCAAGGGCACTTTGGAGTTCCTCCGCCGCCTGATCGAAATCGGCCATGACTTTGTTGCCCCCGGCCGGACCCTCATCAATATAGGCCTGGGCCATGTGTTTGCCGACCGTATAATAGGCAGCCACCCTGCTGCGTAACTGGCCAATCGTTTGCAACCCGTCCGAATTGTTTTCGGCTTTATACATCCCTTCAAATTTGTCCAGACCCTGAATGAAGGACTGGTAACTGAGTTCAGCCTCGTCAAAACCGTCATTGAGACCATCGAGGGCGCGGGTTGCCGAGATGTCGGTCAGCCATTGTTGCACCTGGATGATATTGCGATTCATGTCTTCCGCGAGTTGTGCAAAAGGTTGGCTTTCATCAAGGATCAACGAACTGCCCTGATGGACCGAGTTGCTGAACTGATAGACCCAGGTCCCGAAGCCGGTCAGGGCCAGGAACAACAACAGAAAGCTCAGCGAGATTTTCTTGGTGATAGACAGGTTCTGTAGCCAATTCATCGTGTTCTCCATTCCATGGGTCACTCATTTTTTTGCCAGTTGAAATAAATGAATCATAAAGGTGTGAGTTGTATGATTCACTATCATTAGATAGCGACTTCATGTTCGGTCAGTTGTTGCTCACCCTCTTCATCCTCAATCAGCGCTTCGATGTTCAGCAGGATCTTGACATTCTGGTCGAGCTTCCCCATCCCCTGGATATACTGATTGCGGCTTCTGCAGGTTGCCGGCGGCGCTTCGATGTCCTCCAGCGGGATATCGACCACTTCGCTGACCTTGTCGACCACCAGACCGACCGAATTGTCGTTCACATTGACGACGATGATGCAGGTGCGCTCATCATAGTCCCGCGACGGCAACCGGAAACGCAGCCGCACATCGATCACCGGGATCACATTACCGCGCAGGTTGAGCACCCCGATCACATGGTCAAGCATCCCCGGCACATTGGTGACCTTCTGGATGCCGATGATCTCGGTGACGTGACGGATCTCCAGACCGTAACCCTCACCGGCCAGTTCGAAGGTCAGGTACATCCCCTGCGTCGTGTCCTGGTCGATCTGAAGACACCTGTCCACCGTAACAGCAATTCCCGTCATCTTATTTGCTCCTTTATTTGATAGTTATTCTTTTTATGTGTTGGTCATAAGTCACCGATTCTTATAAATCGGTCACGATGTATCAAGGAAATCAACCAAGATTGTCAGGCCATGTATTAGAGATTATTATTAGTCCTCTTTAAAATTAAAACAATCAGGTATTACCTGAAATTGACTCAGGAAAATCCTGAGTTGAGCCAGATATAAACAGCAGATGGGATGAGAACAGTGGTGAGTGCTTGAGGGTTGCCGCTTAGGAAAAGTCAAAAATTAAGGGGTTATCAAACCGTTTCGGATTGCGTACCTGGTGAGATCAGCCAAGTTTCGAAGTTTGAGTTTACTGAATATATTACTGCGATGGGTCTCCACCGTCTTTACACTGACAAAGAGGGTTTCGGCCGTCTGTTTCGTGTTTTTACCTGAGGCCAGAAGCTGCAGGACTTCGAGTTCACGCTGAGTGAGGTCTTGTCGGCCATCTTTCCCACGCAGGTCCTGGATCAATAACGTGCTGAGTTGGGAAGGAAGATATGTCTCCCCCCGCATGACGCCCTCAATCGCTGACAACAGTTCGTCGAAAGCTTCGTCTTTGAGCAAATAGCCGCTCGCCCCGGCCTTAAACATCTCCTTAACAAAATGCTGATCAGAATGCATCGACAGTCCGATTACCTTGACTTGTGGGAGTTCATTCAGAATTCGACGTGTGGCATCAATGCCGTTAAGATCGGGCATAGTCACATCCATAATGACAATATCAGGCAGATGCAGCTTAGCCAACTCAATGGCGCTGAGACCATTGCCGGCAACGGCAACCACCTGAAAGTCGTCAGTCTGATCAAAGAGACTCTGGATCCCCTGACGAAAAATGAGGTGATCATCGACCAGAAGAATTTTAATCATCTGTTGCTTTCCTTTTTTTGAATCGCCCCCTGAGCGGGATATGTTTAATGTAGAAAGTATAAATAATTTGGGAAATATTTAATAATATAAATGCATCTTACAAGAAAGCAGATAAACACAAAACCTTATAAAGGCAATTGCCAAAGTGATGCTCTTCGGATCAACTCAAATAACCTTAGCCACAAGATTGACCTATCTATCTCCTTCAGTAAGTCCAAGGACTGTTGCCTAACTGACCGCATATACCGAAAACCCCGACTGACAATACATGACCGCCATATAGGAACAACCACGGCGGGATTCTCCTGGCCCGCAACCCAACACGAGCACAAAGAGGTTGAACGCAGTGGCAGTACTTTTCTGCGCCGTTTCGGAGCAAGTAGTGCACTCTTTTCACCTGTGCTCCGGATTGAGCGCAACTATCCGGCTCATGGCAGGGAATTCCTCCTGTTGCTCGTCGATAATCCAGACCTTCTGCCTCAAGCCGCCCTTGCACACAAATTGGCAAGAGCAGCATATTATATCATGAGGGATCAGGCTGTTTTTCAAAACTAGTAAGGTTAGAAAAATACCGAACCCGTCATAAATCGGGGTGGCCGCATCAGGTCATAATATACAGCCATTGACAATAGACTAACCCAGCTTATCTAGAAGCAGAGCAA
>JAPHSA010000207.1 GCA_026193235.1 Deltaproteobacteria bacterium
GAGATTAAAAAAAAGCGTTTACTTTTCTACCAGAGCAAGCAGATCTACATGCTCTTGCGCCTGCGATTCAAGGACCGATTCAACGCACCCGAAAAAGTTGAGAATGCAGGGAACCCGTAATTGATAGAAAACCTGGTTGCCGCGTTTATCATCAATCACCAGACCCGCCTGTTTAAGAACCGATAAATGTTTGGAAATTGTTGAAACATCCGCACCAATCATCTCAGTCAATTCACAGACACAGCGCTCCCCGTGCGCCAGTTCATCAATAATAAACAGCCGACTGGGATGAGCCATTGCCTTGAGCACCTTCGCGCGGGCCTCGAGGTGTCTTTTGCGTTTTTGGTACATTAATAGAGTCCTTTGCCTATTTGGCAATATAGCCAAATAGGCTTTTTGAGTCAACGCCTCCAAGGAGAAAAATTACACTAAATTCCCTCCCAATCCGAACTTAAAATACCGGGGAACCGATCCTTAAAAACCTTGATTCTCTTGGAGACTTGGTGGCTAACATATTAATTTTTTTAGCATTTCGTACGAGAACATTCTTTTAAAATATAGAATCCTTGTTTTTAAGCGCTCGGAATTCTGCCACATCCACAGGCGGCGTCCGAACATTCACCACTGCTTTTGGGAAACAGCACCAACCCGAACAACATCAGGGCGCTTAAAGTTCCGATAAATGTGCGATGGTCCTCATGGGCAATGGCCTGCCAGCCAGCGGTAAGGTTGGTAAACGAATAGAGGGCATCCACGGTAAAGCCTAACAGGAAAGAGGAAACCATGATCCCGGCCAGATAAATAACGGTTGATTTTTTTCCGAGAATTCTGGAAATCACCGAAAGCGCCGCTGCATTAGTCGCCGGTCCAACCAGCAGAAAAACCAATGCCGCACCAGGATTAAGCCCCTTGAGCACAAGTGCGGCGGCGATCGGGGTCGAAGCAGTCGCACAAACATAAAGTGGGGTTCCGACCAGGAGCATGACGAACATCGCGATGATCGGATTCCCCAACCAGTTTTCAACCAGCTCCGGCGAGACAAACACGGTGATAATCCCGGCAATTCCGACCCCGAAAAAAAACCACCCGGAGATATCCCTGAAAAGATCGCCAAAAGCAAACCGCATGCCCTCTTGCAGGCGCGGCATAATACCTGGTTTTTTCACCGGAGAACAGCTTTGCGGGCCGCAAACACAGTCAGAGGAAACAACATTGATCACCGGCACTTTTACCTGTGCAGAAGACGACTCTGATTTTATTTTGCTGTCCGGATCAAAGACACGCACCAGCTGCCCGGTCAACAGCGCGGTAAGAAAAGCTGACAGCGGACGAAAAAAAGCCATTAAAGGATCTAAAAGCGCCCAGGTCACAGCGATCGAATCCACTCCGGTTTCGGGTGTGGAAATTAAAAAGGCTGCTGTCGCGCCCTTACTGGCACCCTGTTTGCGGATACCCGCCGCTGCCGGAAGCACACCGCAGCTGCACAACGGGATAGGAACGCCAAACAATGCCGCCTTGACTAAACTTGAACGATTCTCCTTGCCCAGATGGCGGGCAATAAAATCATCCGGAATGAAAGCTTTCAGTAAACCCGCAACAAAAAAACCAAATAGCATGTAGGGTGCCGAAAGACAGAGGACATTCCAGCTTTCAAGCAGAATTTTTTCAAACAAAATCATAAGACGTCCTTACGACAACAGATGACGACATGTTCACATGATTGAATCAAAAAAAGTGGGAAACAGTTCCCGCGGATGTTCCAAATATATTTATTCGTTTACGTGCTGCAGGCCCTGCTCCAACAGAGTCGCAACATGGGCATCCACCAGACTGTAAATCACGTTTTTCCCGTCCTTACGGTATTTGACAATTTTCTGCCCGCGCAGCACACGCAGCTGGTGACTGATCGCCGAAGAACTCATATTGAGAAGATGGGCCAGATCACAGACGCAGAGCTCGGAAAAGGACAGCGCATGAAGAATCCGGATTCTGGTCGAATCGCCAAAGGCCTTGAACAGCTCTGCCAGTAGAAAAAGATTCTCGTCCGGCTCCATTTTCAAGACCACCTGCTCAACATTGTCGGAATGAACACATTCGACCAGGCAGGTATCATCAACTTTATTCATAGTCACTCCAACGATTGAATATATGTTCATGTATGCATCCAACTCGCTCGGATGTCAACCGTTTATTTTCTACTCCAGGCGGTTGACCAGAGCCAGGAAAAAACAGCGGAAGTAGAAGGGATGGGTCACGCAAGGCCTTCCCAACAGACTGATTGGCATGAAAAAGCAGATAGTTAACTCAACAGGCGATATGGTCCGGTGACATAGCTATGGAAGGTTAAACAGCCGTTTGCCCGGAGTAGAGCTTGGACGCGATCCCGATTGATCGGATGAGTAACACGCTTGGTAACCTCAATTTCCGAACACCATTCCACGCAGGGCGTCTCTTCACTCGGGGTCAATTCTCCGGAGGCGTACTGGGCTGAAAAGCAGAAAACAACGGCACTCGGAGCAGAAACTTTTGACCAGATCATTTCCAGCTTGGCGTGGCAGATTGTCACCCCGGTTTCTTCAAGGGCTTCTCGGCTGAGGGCGAAGATGAGGCTTTCCCCTTCTTCAACCCGCCCCTGGGGTAATTCCCAACCCCGACTGCGGTGCTTCACCAGCAAAATCTGGTTGCTTTCGTTGCGGATCAAACAACTGACAACCAGAATATGTCTCGGCTGTTCAATCAATTAATCGCACCATCGTTCTTCACCGGCTTATCAGCCTGGCTTTGAAGAGAGGGTTCAAAGACCTGTTCTTTCGGTAGCAATACCCAGAGACGACCATCCTGCTTCATTCGTCCCGCATTTTTCCCGGCATAGGGACCCATCCCCCAGAAAAAATCAGCCCGCACCCGGCCTTTGATTGCGCCACCGGTATCCTGTGCGACCATCAATTGTTTCAACGGGTAATCGCTTCCGGGAAAGGTTGTCGCGAGAAAAACGGGCGCACCCAGGGGGATAGTGCGCGGATCAACAGCGAGGCTGCGTAAAGCGGTCAAGGGCACGCCAAGAGCACCGGGCGGCGAAGTAAATTCAGCAGACAGCTCGCGGAAAAAAACGTAACTCGGATTTTCTGCCAGCAGTTGCTTGCCAGCCTCGGGATTTTCTTCAACCCAACGACTGATGTTCTGCATCGACATCTGGTCGCGGGTCATGGCATTGCGTTCGAGTAACAGCTTGCCGATGGAACGATAAGGATGACCGTTCTGATTGGCATAATTGACCATCACATTTTCACCCGTTGCCAGTCTGATACTCCCGGATCCCTGAATATGGAGAAAAAAGAGCTCGACCGGATCCGCAACCCAGAACAGTTCCTGACCAGCTAATGGATTTTCCCCGTTATCGATCTCAACCCGGTCAAAGTAGGGCACTACGCGGTTACCCTCGACTCTGCCACGCAGCCGGTACTGGTTCAGCTCGGGATAAACCTCATCGAGGTCGACAATCAGCAGATCATCCGGTTGGCGGTAGAGGGGATACTGATATTCCTCAGTCTTAACGCGGCTGCCCGCCAGCTCCGGGCCGTAATAACCGGTAATCAACCCTTCAGACTTGCCAGCTTCATTTTGCACCTGATGTGGTTGAAAAAAATTCTCAAAAAACTCCCGGGCGGCCTGTTCATCCATTGCCGGAACATCGGCCGCTTCACGACAGACAGTCCGCCATTGCTCACGCTTGCCAATGGCGCGGCAACTTCGCTGAAAAGCCCCCAGTGCAGCAGCAGGTTGATCCAACAACCAGCCATCCACATCCTCCCAGGCAACTGGGGTCAGAGGTTCATAGGTGAGGCCGGGAGGAGTAACAGGCACCGGTTTGGCAACGCAGCCGGCGAGGAAAACGATCAATATAACGATTAAAAACTGTTTCATTCTCTATGTCCCCAGTCCAGCTGGATAATAAATCATTTTTCCGCTTATGCTCTAACGTTTACAGCATATCAAGCGGATCAACATCAACCTGAAAAGAGACCTGTTTCGGCAATTGCCTGGCCCCTTCATCAAGCCGTGCCAGCAAATGCCTCAGCGCTGGTCGATCGGTCGATTTAAGGAGAATCTGAAAACGATTTTTACCACGTAAGCGCGCCAACGGGCAAGGACTGGGACCGAGCACCTGAACAGATCCGGCCAACCGATTCAAATACTGCCCGAAACGCTGAGCGGCAGTTTGAACCTGATCAAGGTTGTTTCCCGCGAGGATAAGATTTGTCAGATAACCGCAGGGAGGATAGCCAAGTTCCTGACGAAAGGGGATTTCCTGCTGGTAAAAATTACGGTAATCCTGATCCACCGCACTGGTCAGGGCATAATGTTCAGGGTTGTATGATTGAATGAAAACTTTCCCGCCGCCAGTTGCCCGCCCAGCCCGGCCGGCAACCTGCGTCATCAGCGTAAAGCTGCGCTCAGCACTGCGGAAATCGGGCAGGTTAAGGGCATTATCCGCACTTAAAACGCCGACCAGAGAAACACCGGGAAAGTCGTGGCCCTTGGCGATCATCTGTGTTCCGACCAGAATGTCAATTTTACGCTCCAGCATCGCCAGCATAATTTTCTGATGGCTGCCTTTACGACTGGTTGTATCGCGATCCATCCGTGCAATGCTGGCCGTCGGAAACAGTTCCGTTAATTCCTCTTCCAGTCTTTCGGTCCCCGCCCCCTGAGTTTCAATATTCAAACTCTGGCACTTGTGACAGGTTTCTGGAACCGGCTCAGAATAATCACAATAATGACAACGAAGTTGTCTGTGGCGTTGATGAAAGGTCAGAGTAATGGAGCAGTTGGGACAATGAAAAGACTCGCCGCAATCAGCACAGAGGAGAAATGGAGCGTACCCACGCCGGTTCAGCAACAGGAGCACCTGCTCACGCTGTTCTAACGCCTGCTGAATCGCTTCGATCAACTGGTTGGACAGGGAACCCTCGACCACCTGGTCGCGAAGATCGACTAATTCAACCTGAGGCAAAGCCCCGGAATGTACCCGACGATCGAGACTCAAGCGTGTCAATCCCGTCTGTTCACTGCGGAAATAGCTGGCAAATGAGGGGGTAGCACTACCCAGCACAACCGGGCAAGCCTGTTGCTGTCCACGCACCAGGGCCAGATCACGAGCATTGTAACGAAATCCCTCACTTTGCTTGTAGCTGGAGTCATGCTCCTCATCGACCACAATGAGCCCGAGATGCTGAAGCGGAGCAAAAATTGCCGAGCGTGCACCGATAACAATCTGAACTTTGTCGCGCACAATTTCGCGCCAGGCATCATAGCGTTCGCCGGCTGATAACCCACTGTGAAGAACAGCTATTTTGATCCCCCTGGCGGCAAAACGCGCCCTAAATCGGCCCACCAGTTGCGGGGTTAAGGAGATTTCGGGGACCAGGACCAGGGCCTGCTTATCCTGCGACAAACAACCATCAACCGCGTTCAAATAAACCTCGGTCTTGCCACTCCCGGTCACTCCATGGAGCAGAAACCCGGAAGAATCATTTGCTCTTATTGATGCAAGGATCACATCAAGAGCCGCAATCTGCTCTTCGTTCAGAGTCGGGGACGTATCCGTGGGGATTTTTTCCGTCAGGAAGGGA
>JAPHSA010000139.1 GCA_026193235.1 Deltaproteobacteria bacterium
AAATTCTCTCCGAATTTTTTCGCCAGAGCCGATGTTGCCATCAGGACAACCATGGTAGAGATGAGAACAATTTTTATGTAGCTGGACATTATAGACTCCCTTTTTTAGTGGAATTTTCGAGGCAGTCTAGAGATAGCATGAGCTTCTGTCAAGCGGAACAGATGGTCTGTAAATGTAAGCTGGAGCCTGCCCGGAATGGTCTCGCCTACGCCGGGACCATTCTCGGCCGTGAACTGATACACGAGCGCAGCGTCAAGGATGTACGGGAGGGCATTGCCAGGCAAAGTCAGAAAAACGTTTCACACCGATGGAAACGTTGAGTGGCAAATTTTATTTCAGGTTTATGCTATCAAGAAAAATAGACTGTCCCCGGAATTCGAGTTCGTCAATACTGAATGTCGTACCCTGCCAGTGGAGGGTACACCATCAAGATCAGACCATTAAATTGAAACCTGTTTACCTCGTGGCAGGAATAATGAAACTCCTCCTGCGATAAACACGAATCCGGCTGAAACCCAAAGGCAGCCGACCAGCCCGGCTAACTGAAAGACGAGTCCGGACAGGAGGGTGCCGACTAATCTACCCGCAGCATTAGCCATGTAGTAAAAACCGACATTGAGGGCGACGTCATCATGCCCAGTGTAAGCAAGGATCAGGTAAGAATGTACTGAGGAGTTAACAGCAAAGATTAGTCCGAACAACGCCAGACCTGCAAAGACCGTCACCCAAGGGGGAAACTCAAGCGCCACACCGATAGCGATGAGTGAGGTCAACCCTGCCAAAGCAAAGGCTCCGCCGCTAGCGGTACCTCCGCGCGGCGACCCAGTACCCAGAATGCTTTTCAACATCCTCGGGGCCAACGCCTGCACGCCGCCGTAACCAATCACCCAGAGGGCGAGAAAACCACCGACTTGAGTATGACTCCAGTTCAGACTAGCGGAGAGAAAAACCGGCAGACCAACCACGAACCAAATATCGCGTGAGCCGAACAAGAACAGCCTTGCCGCTGAAAGCAGGTTGATGTCGCGACTTTTTGAAAGGATGGCGCTAAACTTGGTTTTCTTCTTCGCCATGCCGATCTCGCGCGGTAAGGAGATGAGCGTTGCCAGCAGGACCAGCGTTAACCCTCCGGCCAATAACAACAGTGCGGTGCGGAAGCCGACCGTCGCCAGCAACAGCCCGCCGAGAAAGTAACCGATCCCCTTAAGGGCGTTCTTTGAGCCGGTCAAAATTGCTACCCATTTGAACAGTGTGCTTTCGGCGCCCTCTGGGATCAACACCTTGATGGCACTCTTGCTGCTCATCTTGGTTAGATCTTTGGCGATTCCGGATAAAGCCTGAAATCCCATCACGTAGCAGACAGAAAGTAACGGCGACCAAGTTGGGTTGAGCATTGCCAGAGAACTGAGGGCGACAACTTGTAGTGACAATCCGCCAAACAAAGTGACTTTCAGTCCCAGGCGTGAACCGACCCAGCCGCCGATCAGGTTGGTGACGACGCCGAAAAACTCATAGAGAAGAAATAGAAACGCGATCTGTACAGCACTGTAACCAAGGTCGTGAAAGTGCAGCAGCACCAGCATCCGCAGGGCACCGTCGGTCAGTGTAAAGCCCCAGTAGGCGGCGGTGACGAGTGTATAGTTGCGCAGATCGGTCATGGCAGACTCAGGGCCACCTTTTTACAGAGTTCCATCATTCGGTGGGCATAGCCCATCTCGTTGTCATACCAGATGAAGAGCTTGAGCTGTTTGCCGTCGACGACCATGGTGGAGGGTGCGTCGACTATGGCGGAACGAGGATCGCCTTTGAAGTCGATTGAAACCAGTGGTCGCTCCTCGATGCCGAGAATGCCTTTGAGGTAAGTTGCGGCAGCTTCATGAAACAACTGGTTGACTTCCTCGACAGTGACATCGCGCTGCATTTCGAAGACCGCATCGGTTAGCGAACCAGTCAGCAATGGAACGCGGATCGCATGGCCGTTCAGCTTGCCCTTAAGTTCTGGATAAATCAAGGTGATGGCGGGCGCACTGCCGGTGGTGGTCGGAATCAGCGACATGCTCGCCGCCCGCGCGCGACGTAGGTCCTTGTGCGGGGCATCAATCACCACCTGGGTGTTGGTGGCATCGTGAACGGTGGTGATCAC
>JAPHSA010000262.1 GCA_026193235.1 Deltaproteobacteria bacterium
CGGGTGATATCGGAGGTAACGATTACAATTTTTTCTCCTGGCTTGATAATTTTGCTGAGCGGGGGAGTGCCGACAGGCTGATCCAGGGCCTTGAGAATCAACTCTTCTGCAGCAGGGGGCTCGGGCAAGTGCTCGGGCTCAATGACCCGCGCATGCTGCAGACGGCATTCGACCATCACACTGCCATAGTTTAAGCTTATCGCATTCACGAAGATATCTCCCCTGGACATCCGTATCCCTTAACCATCCCGCCATCGACCATCAACACACTGCCGGTCACATAGGAACTGGCTCCTGATGCCAGAAAAGTCACCACTTTGGCAAATTCAACCGGATCACCATAACGCCTTAGCGGAATCATATTGCGCGCTTCTTCAGCAACCTGCTCAACCGTGATCCCGCGTTTATCCGCTTTCATTTGATCGAGATACGCGGTGCGATGAGTCGCCACCCTTCCGGGGGCAACCGTGTTGACGAGAATATTGTACGGAGCCAACTCTTCTGCCAGTTGCTTGGCAATCGCCTTTCCTAAAACCTTACTCGAAGCGATCACCGGAGCGATTTTCCCGTTCAGTTGTAAATCCATATATTCCTCCGCGGTGGGCTATCAGGTGCTAACAATACTGAAAAACCTCCTGTGGGACAAGCGGGCAGTAGAGTTGTTCTTGCAGTTCGGTCGACTGCTGTGCTAAGAAATATTGCTCTATAATTCCACCTTATTGTTGGAGAAGTCACGTCATGCATTTACAAATTCTTCCTGTCACAGCACCGAAACAACCTGTTAAGAATGAAAACGAACTGGTTTTTGGAAAGCAGTTCAGTAACCGCATGTTCGTTATGGAGTACGATCGCGGAACAGGCTGGCATTCGGCTCGGATACAACCCTATGGGCCTTTTGAGCTCGACCCGGCAGCCATGGTCTTTCACTATTCCCAGGAAATCTTTGAAGGGCTGAAAGCCTTTCGGCGCCCTGATGGACAGATTGCCATGTTTCGCCCGGAAGATAACGTTGCCCGTTTCAACCGGAGCGCCAGACGCATGTGCATGCCTGAAGTTGATGAAAAATTCTTCCTCAATGCCATGCTGGAACTGATCCGCCTGGAAGCTGACTGGGTCCCGCATAGCGAAGGAACCAGCCTCTATATCCGCCCGACCATGATCGCCACCGAGCCGATGCTTGGCGTGCGACCCGCTGATCAATATCTCTGTTATATCATTCTCAGCCCTGTGGGCCCCTACTACAAGGGTGGAGTTGCCCCGGTTAAAATCTGGATTTCTGATTTTTATGTCCGCGCCGCCGAAGGAGGAACCGGAGAAGCCAAAACCGGTGGAAATTACGCAGCAAGTCTTTACGCTGCCAAGGAAGCCTCTGAGAGTGGCTATGATCAGGTCCTCTGGCTGGATGCCAAGGAAAAACGCTTCGTTGAAGAGGTCGGCAGCATGAATATGCTGTTCCTCTATGATGGCAAGATCGTCACCTCGCCATTAAAGGGCACCGTTCTTGACGGCATTACCCGCCGCTCGGTCCTGACCTTGGTAAAAGAGCTGGGTTACGAAATCGAAGAACGGGCTCTAACTGTTGATGAGGTCATGGAAGGAGCGGAAAACGGTCGTCTTGAGGAAGCTTTTGGCGCCGGAACTGCGGTGGTTATCTCCCCGGTTGGTTCATTTTGTTACAAAGATCGTTGCGTCCAGCTTGGTGACGGCACCCCGGGAAAACTGACGATGGAACTGTATAACAAACTCACCAGCATTCAATATGGCAAGCAACCGGATAAACACAACTGGGTGACCCTGCTATAATCCTGACTCGTTCCTGCGTAACAACTCAAACCACAGGTGCAGCAACGAGAACTTTCACAAGAATCATTAGCAAGTCCACTTTTAAAAAGTGGACTTGCTCTTTGGCAACACCTGCGAAACTCACACCATGAAAAATGTATCCCCGTTTATCCTGATTATTTCATTTATGCTCCTGTCACTGTCCTCCTGTTCCTCAACACCAGAACCGACCTTTGTTCAGGACAGGGCGGATTTACTCTCAGCAGCCCAGGAAGAGCGCTTAAACGAATTTCAGCGACTGTTGCTGGAAGAGCAGGATGTCCATTTTTTTGTCACAACGCTGGATCAGCCAACATCCAATTTAGATCAAAAGGCGCTTGAGCTCTTTGAAGAAAAATCTCTCGGTGAACATACCAGCAGCGCCCGGGGGCTGCTATTAGTGGTTGATCCACACCAGCGACAGGTCAGGATCGAGGTCGGCTATGACCTGGAAGGACCTTTCCCCGACGGTTTCATTGCCGGACTGGAATATGACCAGATGTTGCCATTTTTCCAGCACAACCGCATCGGCCACGGCATCGAAGCCCTGACAGAACTTCTGGTAAACCGCTTGATGCGAGAAGACTCAACTGTCAAACCCACCCGGTCGCCACAGGATCACCTCAGTGGCGGCGCCGGAGCACGGATCGGGATTACGGAAAAATCTTTATCGGCAGCTGAAAGCAGTCAATTTGACAATACAGATTTCGTGGCACAATCAACCCCTCTGGGCACGCTGGAAAGCTATCGCGATAGTTTGGCCAGACGCAATAAAAATCCTGTTCTCGGCATCTATACACCGGCAAGTCGTGAGTTTTTTCGCAATTGGCTGGTCACAGATGCACAGCAGCAGAACGCTCTGACTGTTCTGGAAGAGAACCTCAATTCAGCCGAAGTCTTTGAACAGGGCAACCTGGCCGTGATCCGCTTTCCCGTTAAACAACGCCAAGCCTCCCCCTACTATTTGAAGCTGTCCTCAGTCGGCTGGCAACTCGATTTTGTCACCATGAGCCAGACCATCGGCTTTAATCATCGCAATCAATGGCACTTCCGCACCCAGGAACATCCGTACCGCTTTGCCTTCGGCGACTGGCGTTTCGATCAACATGGCTTTCCCCATGATAACGCGCCATAACCTGGCGACTTCCTTAGACAACTCCTTGTAAATTCTCAAGCAAGCCCAGTTGCTTATTTTTCTCCACTAGTGCCGGTGCGCCGCCCCAGCGCAACAGCTCCGCCACCGTGGTTTCAGTTGAACAGCTGTGATCGTTCTCAGCGCGCATCAGCAACTGCCGCGTGCGCAAGGCGTCAAACCAATGATGAAATGCACGCAACCGTTGTGAGTCTCGAGTATGGTTGCGCTGCA
>JAPHSA010000255.1 GCA_026193235.1 Deltaproteobacteria bacterium
ATGATTGCCCTGATGGTGGCAGGTAATGCCACGCAGATCCCGGACTCTGCTTTTGATTCAATCCGCACCCTAACCGCCCATATCGCTCTGGTTGTTTCTACCGACAGTCAAAGTACGATGTATCATTCGTTGTTTGCTGGCGGACTTATTCTGTTTATGACAACTGCGCTGGTTAATCTGCTATTACAGCAGATCAAGCGCCGGGTCAGTCGGGAGACTACCGATGAGTAGGTTACTCGACATTTGCGTCTACAGCTGGTCCTGGCTGGCGACCATTAAGATATTTCTGGTTATAGGCTGTTTACTCTGGTTTCTTTTGAGCCGCGGGCTACCGACCTTGAGCAAAGAACTTTTTTTTGGTGATGCTCCCGTATTGCAGGCGATCTTTGGCCAGGTCAGAGTTTGGGATGCCCTTTGGCCAGCCTGCGTTGGAACTCTGCTACTGGTCTTGCTAGCAGGATTGATTGCCGTTCCTCTGGGGATTGCCAGTGGCATTTATCTGGCCTGTTACGCATCATCACCGTTCAAGAGAATTCTTTCTATGTCGGTCGAACTGCTGGCCGGGACTCCCTCAATCGTTATGGGACTGTTTGGATTTGCCCTGATCCTGTTTTTACGTGATACTTTCCTACCGGAGGCCAACACCAGCCTGCTGCTCGCTTCTCTTTGCCTTGCCCTGCTGATTCTCCCCTATCTGATTTTTACCACTCAGGTCGCATTGGAAAGTCTTGCTGATGAATACCAACTGATTGGCCCAAGTCTGGGATTAACCCAGGTACAGACGGTTTTTCATATTCTGCTTCCCGCTGCCGGCCGCAGTATACTGGGTGGCGTAGTGCTGGCGATCGGCCGTGCCGCTGAGGACACGGCTGTTATTATGCTGACAGGGGTCATTGCCAACGCCGGACTCCCGCATGGATTGTTTGGCAAGTTTGAAGCCCTGCCCTTTCGCATTTATTATTTGGCGGCTGAATATCAAAGTCCTGCGGAGCTTAACTCAGCGTATGGAACTGCTCTGGTTTTGCTCGCACTGACCGGACTTCTCTACAGCGGTGCTTTTGCCCTGCACAAAACTCTGGAATGGCAATGGAATCAACACTGACACAGGCAGAGCCGTTCTGCATTGTCAAGAATCTGCAAGTTCTGTTTCATGGCAGAAACGTTCTGCAGGGAATCGATCTGACATTGAGCGGTAATGGTATCGTAGTGGTTCTCGGTTCTTCAGGTTCGGGAAAAACGACTTTTTTACGTTCTTTGAACCGCTTGAATGAATGTTACCCAGGATACTCCAGCAGCGGTCGAGTTAATCTCAAGCTGTCCGGGACAATGAGTGATATCAATCATTCCGATTTACCACTCACCGAATTACGCCGCCAGGTTGGCATGGTTTTCCAAACGCCAAATGTTTTGCCAACGAGTATTGCCCAGAATATTTCTTTACCACTGAAGCTCGTGACAGGGTTGGGCAAGTCTGAGCGAGAAGCCAGGCTAGTCGAGGTTCTACAGGAAGTTCACCTTTGGGATGAAGTCAAAAACCGGCTCAAGGATAACGCCTTCCGTCTGTCGGGCGGGCAACAGCAGCGACTCTGCATGGCGCGTGTTCTGGCTCTGAAACCGCAGGTCTTACTGCTCGATGAGCCGACTGCTTCTCTCGATTTCAAAACCTCGCACAAAATTGAGGACCTGCTTATTGAGCTCCAAGAGCACTATCAGATCATCGCCGTATCTCACAGCTTAAGGCAGGCAAGAAAAATTGCAGATCAAATTTTGATAATGAAAGAGGGGCGTATCGAGCATCTGCTGAAAAAAGAGAAGTTTGAAGATCCGAAAATTTTACAGAAACTTCTTGAGGAGATATTTTAAGACCAACAGCCGAGTAGGAAAAGACGAGGTTACATGTTGCGGGTCAACATTCTTGATTGTCACGTAAATCGGACTCTCCCAATCAAAACTTAGCCGGTCAGGTCAAATTTAGCTCAACACTTACCTTAACTTCTTAACGCTAAAACCACAATAAAGCGTGTCCTATCTAAAAAGTTCCTTTCTCATTCCAGCAAAGCTTTTATATAAAATTTTTCAGTATATTCTTTGATCATCCGCCGAGCAGAAAATCTTGGCGCGTTGCTCTTGATGGTTTCCTTCATCGTCCTGACCCAACCGTGCGGCACGCCATCCCCTGATACATCGTAATAGAGGGGGATGATTTCCTTCTCCAACAATTCGTAAATGGCTTCGGCATCGGCTTGGTCTGGATTTTCAGCTTCTTTCTCCCCGCCGAAAGACCAACCGTTTTTACCATTATAGCCCTCTACCCACCAGCCGTCGCTGATGCTCAGATGGGGAACGCCGTTCAGGGCTGCCTTCATGCCACTTGTACCGCTGGCTTCCATCGGTGGCATGGGGTTATTGAGCCAAATATCTACCCCGTGCACCATGTACTGGGCCAACTGTTCCCCATAGCCTTCAATAAAGGCGATCCGCCCGGCGAACTCAGGATCCCGGGCAGCGTTGAATACCTCCTGCAGGATACCTTTCCCGGGCATGTCTTCGGGATGGGCTTTGCCGGCAAAGATGATCTGAACCGGATGCCAGGGATCATTTAGAATCTTTTTAAGTCGCTGCCGATCATGAAAGATCAGGTTGGCCCGTTTGTAGGTGGCAAAGCGGCGGGCAAAACCGATGGTTAGCACCGTCGGGTCAAGCATGGCGCCCTCGGCTATGGAAATGGAAGGGCTGATGCGGTCTTCGATCCACCGTGTCCGCATTCGCTCGCGAATTACGTTGACCAGCTTGTTTTTCAGCCAGATATGGGTTTGCCAGAGTTCTTCATCCGGGATGTCGTCAATCAACTCCCAGATTGACGGATCATCGTGGTTCACCAGCCAGTCGGGCCCGAGATATTTATGGAACAGGAGCATCATCTTCGGTTCCAGCCATTTGGGCACATGGATGCTATTGGTGATGTGATCAATCGGGATCTCGTCCTCGGCAAGCTCCGGCCAGAATCCCCGCCACATGGCTCGGGTCACCTCCCCGTGCCTTTTGCTCACACCATTACGAAAGGCCGACATCTTCAAGGCCAAAGCGGTCATATTAAAGCCCGCATCCGGCGCCTGGGGGTTATTTCCAAGCTGGAAAAAAGCCTCCCGGTCGAGCCCCAGTTCCTTCCAGTAAGAGCCAAAATATTTCTCCATGAGCGGGAAGGGAAAGATTTCATGCCCGGCCGGGACGGGAGTATGGGTGGTGAAGACCGAGGTATTCCTGACCTCTTGGGCCGCATCCTCGTAGCCCATGCCCTTTTCCATTCGTTCCCGGACCCGCTCCAGCAGGACAAAAGCTGGACCACCTTCGTTAAGATGGAGGACCGCGTGTTCAATCCCCAAGGCATCGAGAACATGGTAGCCGCCGATACCGAGCACGATTGCCTGGCACAACCGCTCTTCGACGCCTCCCTGATACAGATGAGCGGGAAGCCTCCGGTTCCAGGGCTCGTTCAGCTCGATATCCGTATCCATTAGATAGAGGGTGACCCGACCCACGAGCACCTTCCATACCGCTACGTGGATGGGAGGTTCGATGAGTGGAACCCGGATAACTAACTGCTCCCCGGATTCATCCAGGACTCTGGAGATGGCTGACGCATCCCGATCCAGAATTTCATCAGTCCCTTCCTGCCAGCCGTCTTCTCGAATCTTCTGTCGTACGTACCCTTCGGGGTACATAAAACCAACCGCGATCACTGGAACACCAAGATCGCTACATTCCTTCAGGTGGTCACCGGCCAGAAAGCCGAGGCCACCTGCGTAAAACGGCAGAGAATGCTGCAACCCATATTCCGCAGAAAAATAGGCGACGATGGGCTGTGGACAAGGGTCGGGAATGGTCTCCCAGAACCATTCTCCCCGCGTGTTAACATAATGCCGGAAACGGGCAAAGACGGCATCGTAATGGCGGAGGTATTCGGGATCGGAGGCTGCTGCTTCGAGTGTTTCCTGCGGCAGATTTTTGAGCATCTTAACCGGATTGTGAACACTCTCCTTCCACCGCTGGCGGTCGAGGGTCTTGAAAAGCATCCGCGCTTCCGGATGCCAACTCCACCAGAGGTTGAAGGCCAATTCGCCCAAACCGACAAGCCGTTCGGGAAGATCGAAAATCGGTTTTTGACTAGCGCCGGTCATACGACCAATCTCCTCTGTTTTGGTTATGCATCAGTTCTGTGAGTGTTATTTCGTCTCCCTGCCTTTCTTAGTGCACTCTTTATCTCTCCCTCTTAAGGCAATGCATGAATGCGCACGGCAAAGCAACATAAGGGCAGGTAGTATTAATTCTACAAAGCAAAAATGATTATTCAATGATCTAAAAGGAGGTTTTTATTGTCAAAGAAAGGAAGACCGGAGAATATTGCATGTATTTAAATTCGACCATTATGAATCTCGCTATCGCACCAAGATTCATAATGGTCAAAAATCATTGTGGTTTTAGGACGTTATCAATTCGGGGTGCGTTTTCGTTCAAACTCACCGTTCCCTATCTTTCACGATCAGCTGGCCAACATCATCAGGTTGCACCACAATTAAGGCAGCAAATAATCCTGCAGGTTGGTCTTGCCGTAGATGATGGCGGGATTGCTGTCCTTGATTTGCTTCGCTACCCGGGCCATCAGGAGTTTTACACCAGGGCTTTTCTCCGGATCCGTCAGGGGCAGCAGACGCACGGTTATGCTGCTTGGTTTTTGTGACAGCTGGATAAAGAAGCTTTGATTTTTCCCCTGTTCAATAGCCAATGCTTCGATCAAAACGCTGTTTTCAGCTGCATTAATATACTTGTCACCGAGTTTAAGAATGCCGGTGTCTGTTTTCAGGGCCAGCGGTTCAATCGCCTGGAAGGCTTGTGGAATTGACTGCGCCTGTTCAAGGACAACATGAGGCATAAAGTTACTCCTTAACTTTGGTTTGAGGCAATCATCATACTCATCAGTATTTGACCTCCCCGATAAAGGCAACTCACTGATAGTATTCAATGCAAAGGGTTTTAGCCCCGTGTGCCACTCTCTGGCGCAGGATCTCTCCTGGCACCTCTCATCACATAGAGGGCTGCTGTTTCCCTTTCGTCACTGGGGAATACCTGATCTTCAGAAATACCGAGAACGTATTCACCCTGAGTTTCAAACATTTCTGACATGGTAGCTTCAATCTCGTTTAAATCCATATGCTTAATTTTACGAACATATGAATCAACTTCGGTCTGTTTTCTCTTGAAAAAACCCGATTCAGGATTGAGCAACAACAGAATGACTCGACCGTTTGGTTTGAGCACCCGTCTGGATTCTGCCAACGCCTGTCTATAGTCAGCGACAAACTGCAGGGAGACGATAAACAACACAACATCAAAAGTAGCCTCTGTGAAAGGCATCTTCTCAGCGGGAGCGACTACAGTTCTGATAGAATCAGGGACGCAGGCAATAGCCTCCTGTGAAACATCCTGACCAATGATAGAAAA
>JAPHSA010000241.1 GCA_026193235.1 Deltaproteobacteria bacterium
CCTAAAATTCGTGTTTAAAAGGTGGTCATTCTTAACATAAGATATTGCATACAACCGTCCAATAAGGCAGAGTGCTTTATCGGATGTAAAATACGGTTTGACCTATCCATTATCAAGTAAAGACGACTAATACCGTTTCGTCAATGAGTAGCTGTAAAAAAAATCTCTGGATTCCATGTTAATAATTCACTAACCTAGTAGAACGGCAAAAACAGATTAGCTTGTAACAATATTAAGAGTTTGTCCTTTTCAGCTCAACTGGAGTTTTTGTTCATGGCCAATGTAATTCTGAAGGATGTTTTTAAAAAATATGGCAAGCTGGAAGTGGTCCACGGTATCAATCTCAACGTCGTGGACAAGGAATTTGTCGTTCTCGTCGGCCCTTCCGGCTGTGGTAAATCGACAGCGCTGAGGATGATCGCCGGGCTGGAAGACATCACTGCTGGAACCATTGAAATCGCCGACCGGGTTGTCAACGATGTGGCCCCGAAAGATCGGGATGCGGCGATGGTATTCCAGAACTACGCCCTCTATCCACACATGAATGTCTACAAGAATATGTCCTTTGGCCTGGAACTGCGCAAAATGCCAAAGGATGAAATCGAGAAAAGGGTCCGCGAAGCAGCGGTCATCCTGGAGCTAGAGGACTATCTCTTCCGTAAACCGCACGAGCTTTCAGGAGGGCAACGGCAGCGGGTCGCCATGGGACGAGCCATCGTTCGTCGTCCCGCCGTCTATCTGTTTGACGAACCGCTATCCAACCTTGACGCCAAGTTGCGCACCCAGATGCGGCTGGAAATTAAACTCCTCCACCACAATGTTCAGAATACCATTATCTATGTGACCCATGATCAGGTCGAAGCCATGACTCTGGCGGACCGTATTGTCGTCATGCGCGATGGTTACATTGAACAGGTTGGCAGCCCGATAGAAATCTTCCAGAATCCAGCCAATGCCTTTGTCGCCGGATTTATCGGTTCTCCACCGATGAACCTGCACCCGGCCAGTATTGTGAACGCTGGAGATGGGCAAAAAATCAAGCTGAGCGAACAATTGGAGATTCCGATCCCAGCTAGAGAGGGAACCCAGTTCAAAGACGGACAAAAAGTTATCATGGGGTTGCGTACCGAAGATATTTTCATCGCCCATGAGGACGACAAAGGGCCAGAAGAATTTAGATTTTCAGTGAATGGCAGCGTCCTGATTGTCGAGCCCCTGGGCAATGAAACCAATCTGCACATGGACTTGAAAGGCGCCAGACTGATTGCCAGATCAGAGGGCAGACGGCTATACTCCGTCGGTGAGCAATTGGAAATGACAATGGATTTAACCCACCTGCATATCTTCGACGCGGAATCTGAAAAATCGATTTACTGAAAAAAAT
Organism: Deltaproteobacteria bacterium; assembly: GCA_026193235.1. GTDB lineage: Bacteria > Desulfobacterota > Desulfuromonadia > Desulfuromonadales > Geopsychrobacteraceae > JAPHSA01. The sequence goes on from JAPHSA010000241.1 coordinate 1,385, forward strand.
TCAGTTCCTCAAAAAAGCCCAGTCGCCCGATTCGACTGGGCTTTTTTGCTTGTATTTTTCAAAAAATGGCATATAAGCTCGCGCAGATAGATAATCCTCTATGCTGCTGAAATATCAACGTGGCTTATTTACATGATGAATAAAGCCTTCACTTTTAAATGGGGACTTATGACTCAAAAGATTACAGCAGAACAACTTGAAATTCGCGCAATGACCATTGATGACCTGGCGGCGGTTTTCCATCTTGGTGAAAAGCTCTTCACTTCCGAATTTTCGCCGAGTATGTACCGGACCTGGGATGAGTACGAAATCACCACCCTGTTCAATTCCGACAGTGAGCTCTGTCTGGTGGCCGAACTTGATGGAGAAGTCATAGGCTTCGCACTCGGCACAACAGTGGAAAAACAACATTCCTCATGGAAATACGGCTACCTGGTATGGATTGGAGTCCGTCCCGGCATACAAAAGTGCGGAGCTGGCGACAGACTCTTTGGAGAGATGAAACAAAGGATGCTTGAGCAGGGTGTGCGGATGGTGGTTATCGATACCGATGCAGACAACAAGGCGGGTATAAATTTCTTCAAAAAACAGGGATTCAATAACATCCAGAAACATGTCTACATGACTCTCAATCTTTCCCGGACGCGTAAAAAACGCAAGAAAGTCTGAATATGAGCGAACTGCTTGAGCAGGTCTGGAGCGCTATCGATCCGTTGCGACTACGCCAGACCCTGATGGAAATGATCGATATTTATTCACCTTCCGGCAAAGAGGAAGATATTCAACTCTATCTCGAGGAGCATCTCGCCGCGACCGGTATTCCGGTGCGCCGGCAAATCGTCGAAGATGAGCGTTATAATCTGGTAACCACCATGGGCCCAGGGGAACCTGCACTGTACCTCGTCGGCCATGTCGACACCGTTGCCGCATGGGATATTGACGAGTATGCTGCGGTTGAAGAATGGGGTGTAGTTCGCGGACTTGGCAGTGCCGACATGAAAGGTGGCTGTGCGGCAATGGTTGAAACCTGGTTGGCACTGGCAACCCTGCCCGAGGAACAACGTCCGGCACTCGGATTACTACTGGTGGTTGGCGAGGAAGAAAACGGCGATGGCAGCACACGTTTTCTGGAAGAACAATGTCCGGAATGGGCGATCATCGGTGAACCGACTTCATTGCTGCCGGCATTCAGTCACTACGGTTACATGGAAGTGGCCCTGACAACTCAGGGCCGACGCATTCATTCCTCATTGCCAGAACTGGGACACAATGCCATCGAGTCGATGTTGCGAGTTTTGTTGCAACTCGAGCGGTCACCGCTGTTCGCACAGCTACCATCAAAACTGGTCTACTCAATCCGCGAAATGAGTTCTTCGCGGGCCGGTTTCGTCGTGCCGGATCGCTGTGACAGCTGGATCGATCTGCACCTGTCTCCGGATGTTAACCCAGCGGAGGTGCGCGCCGGGTTGGAGAAGATTCTGGCAAATGCACGCAAAACGATAAAGGGACTCGCCCTTGAGGCCAATTTTGATTTTGAGTCCGGAGGCTATGAATTAGAGCCGGACAATCCACTGATGGAGACTTTGGAAGATGTCTTTCCGCGTCTGAATTTACCACTCCGGTTTGTCCCGTTCCGGTCACATTCCGATGGCAACCTGTTTTATCAGGCCG
>JAPHSA010000277.1 GCA_026193235.1 Deltaproteobacteria bacterium
AGTATCAAAAGCGGCTTCTTTAATTGCTTCGGACAAAGTTGGATGCCCGTGAATCATGTCCCCGACCTCTTCAGCAGTGCCGCCGTAGCGTATGACTGCAGTGCTTCAGCGATCAGGTCAGAAGCTCGCGGCCCGAGAATGTGCATACCTTAGAAATTTTCCACTCTCCGTATGAGCCGCGACTTTAACAAGACCCTCAGCCTCTGCCATGTAACGTCCCCTAAAACTTCACTTAACCGTTAAACAATCGAACGCTCAGTCATCGGCTGCATGCTCAGGAATAGATCCATCGGTTGCTGTTTCATCCCTCCAAAAACTGACCTGCCTGAACATCGGCATGGTAAGAAGAGCGAACCAAAGGCCCGGATTCAACATGAGAAAATCCCATTTTAAGACCTTGAACACGATAAAGTTCAAACTGCTCCGGGTTGACATAACGCCTTATTGGTAAATGCCACCGACTGGGGCGCAGATACTGGCCAATAGTGAGCATTTTACAGTTATGGATCAGGAGATCATTCATCGTTTTCAGGATTTCATCATCCGACTCACCGAGACCAACCATCAACCCGGATTTGGTCGGTATATCCGGGTAGCATGATTGAAATTTCTGCAAAAGGTTTAACGAACCATGATAGTCAGCACCTGGGCGCGCTTCTGCATAGAGTCTGTGAACCGTTTCCAGGTTGTGATTGAAAACATCAGGGAGATTACCCCCCAGGATCTGAACAGCTGCTCCTATATCCCGTCGGAAATCAGGGACCAGGATTTCTATTTTAATTGACGGGTTTTCCAGGCGTATCTGCTCAATACAGCGAACAAAATGGCCGGCACCGCCGTCATTCAGGTCGTCTCTAGTCACAGAGGTGATAACGACATAGTTGAGGGACAGGGCAGATATAACCCCAGCCAGATGCTTTGGTTCCGCTGAACTCGGCGCCGTTGGTGTTCCGTGGGTCACGTTACAGAATGGGCAATTTCGACTGCAAATCTCTCCCATGATCATGAATGTCGCTGTGCCACGACTGAAGCATTCCCCTAGATTCGGACAATTGGCGGCTTCACATACGGTATTCAATCGGTGTTTACGCATCATCTTCGTCAGTCGTACAACCTCTGCCGAATCAGGTGCTTTGGCTCTGATCCAGGATGGACGGGTCAGGACAGCTTGGTCTTGCGGTGCTGTTGCGGGGGGATGGTTCTCAGGATGCACTGCTATTTGGGGTTCTGTAATCATCGACAACGCATCTCCAGGGATCTCCCGAGACCGGCACCCGCCATCGGGTGCCGGTTTTTAGACAAGCTACAGTTCTTCAGGATTTTCAAGCAAGCGCTTCAATTCAACCAGAAAGTTGGCAGCGTACATTCCGTCGACTATCCGGTGGTCAGACATCAGGGTCACCCGCATTATTGCGGCTGGAATCATCTTGCCGTCCTGCACCAGGACTTCATCCCGGATACCGCCAACTGCAAGGATTGCAGCCATACCCGGAGGCACCAGGGCCGCAAACTGCTCCACTCCGAACATCCCCAGATTGGAGATAGCAAAATTCCCGCCGGTCAAGTCCGCTTCACCGATTGAACCGTCTTTGACCATGGTGATTAATTGGCGAGACCTGCTGGCAACCTCTTTCAGGCTTAACGCTTCGCAACCCTGAATGACCGGCATCATTAAATCCTCATCAACAGCGACAGCGATAGCAATGTTAATCTGTGAATTGAGGATGTATTCCTTGTCGCCAAGCTGTGCGTTGACCATAGGATATTTCTCAATCGCATTTGCGCAGGCCCGGGTGATGATATCATTCATTGAAATTGCTTGATCTTTCTCTTTCAGCTGCACACGCAAAGCTGCAGCTTTCCCCATATTAATCGCCATGGTGACCGGAAACTGTGGGATCGTCCACGAGGAAACCACGGTTTTAGCGATCGTCGCCCGCATTTTTGAAATAGGCTTGGTGCTGGCGGGCGAGTTCGTTTCCTCTGCTACAGTCTCCTCTTGATCCATATCTTCTTCATCAGTCTCTATGACACTATGACTGTCCCGGTAACTGGTAATGAAGGCATCTATTTCATCGTCTGATACGTCTGCGTCAGCAATAATTCCGATCAGCTCTTTTACCGGATAGTCTTCGCCTTCCTCACCAAGGATCCGACGAAGAACACCAGCGACGGGGCTCTCAATCGGTTGATTGATTTTGTCGGTGGCAATTTCAACAATTTCACTTTCAATCTCAACTTCATCGCCCTCATTGAGCAACCACTCGGAGATAGTTCCTTCCTCCATGGTTAAGCCCCATTTGGGAATGGTGAGCGCAAAGATTTTTTTATCACTCATATTTATTTACTCCATAACTTTTCGTACCGCAGCTGCAACCTTATCAGCATTAGGCAGGTATGCCGTTTCAAGATTTTTAGCAAAAGGAACCGGCACAAATGGGGGTGTCACCATCTGTGGTGCCGACTTCAGAGAACTAAAAACCTCCTGCGCTGCCATACCGACGACATCTGAAGCAAACCCGCAACGGCTGCTATCCTCATCAACGACCACTAGCCGTCCGGTTTTTTCGATACTGGAAAAAATAGCATCCGTATCAAGTGGCGATGTGGTTCTTGGATCGATAATCGTACAGCTGACTCCGTCCTTCGCCAGTTTTTTGGCTGCCTTATTTGCGATATCGACCATAAGGCCTAATGCGACGATGGTGACATCTTTGCCCTCTTGCACGATATTGGCTTTACCCAAAGGAATCGTATAGTGTTCTTCAGGCACCTCACCCTTAACGGTGTAAAGGGCTTTATGCTCAAAAAATATGCAAGGGTCATCGTCCTGAATTGATGCAGCCAACAGACCTTTTGCATCATAGGCATTAGAAGGAATAATACATTTAAGGCCTGGAACATGAGTAAATATGGAATAAGGGCTTTGAGAATGTTGAGCAGCAGCGCAGAATCCAGCACCGATGATGGTGCGGATAGTTACCGGAGTCACCGCTTTTCCACCGAACATATAGCGAAACTTGGCAGCTTGATTATACAACTGGTCGAAGCAGACGCCGAGGAAATCAGCAAACATCAGCTCCCCGATGGCACGCATTCCACAGGCCGATGCCCCGACAGCAGCACCAATGTAAGAAGACTCGGAAATTGGAGCATCTAAAACACGGTCTGGGAAAAGCGGATAGAGACCTTTGGTCACACCCAGCACACCACCCCAGGAATCACGCTCCTGACCCGTTCCAGCTGAGCCGGCAACATCAAGACCCATAAGAATAACGGTTTCGTCTCTTTCCATCTCAAGACGAATTGCCTCGTTAATTGCCTCTTTAAACATGATTTTTCTTGCCATGGTATTTCTCCTTTTTTGTCAATAGAAATTACAGTAAAGAGATCAATACGAGACGTAGACATCAGTCAATAAGGCTTCAAGATCAGGCTCAGGAGCAGCCTTGGCGGCCACAACAGATTTTTCAATCTGAGCCAGAACCTCTTTATCGATCGCTTCAAGCTCAGCCATTTCAATCAATCCTGCAGCGGTAACCGTTGCGGCAAAACGCTTCAAAGCATCATTGTTGGCACGGGCTTCCTTAACTTCATTTTTAGGACGATAGGTCTGAGCATCCCCCTCAAAATGGCCGTAATAGCGTAAGGTTTTACATTCGACAAAAGAAGGCCCTGCACCTCTACGAGCCCGTTCAATAGCCTCGCCTGCAGCTTCATAGACGGCCGCAAAATCATTGCCATCAACGGTGATAGCAGGCATGCCAAAACCACGGGCCCGATCGGCGATGTTTTCGGTGCCGATGCGCGCAGTAAATTTAGGTGATGTTGATTCAGCATAGCCGTTATTTTCCAGAACAAAAACTACCGGTAGGTTCCATGTTACAGCCAGATTCATTGACTCAAAGTTGGTACCCTGGTTGGCAGCACCATCCCCGAAGAAAACGACCGAGACACTGCCGTCTTTGCGTAATTTGGCAGCCAGCCCAGCACCACAAGCTAAAGGTGGTCCAGCACCAACAATGCCATTCGCTCCCAGCATGCCAACATTTACATCAGCGATATGCATAGAGCCGCCCTTGCCACCGCAGGAACCTGTTTTTCTGCCGTAAATCTCCGCCATCATTCCCATTATGTCGACACCTTTGGCAATACAGTGACCGTGGCCACGGTGGGTGCTGGAAATACGATCTTTATCACCCAGGTGTTCGCAGAAACCAACTGCCACTGCCTCTTCTCCAGAATATAGATGAACGAAACCAGGTATTTCGCCAGTGGCAAACTCAGTATGGAGACGTTCTTCAAATTCTCTGATCTGACGCATTTTACGATAAGCTTTGAGAAGCCCCTCTTTAGACAGCTGCACGCTCATGTGATTCCCCTTTCTTTCAGTGGTCTTTGCCATAGCCGGTGCTTCTACCCGACCGCGATA
>JAPHSA010000118.1 GCA_026193235.1 Deltaproteobacteria bacterium
CGGAACATGTTGCGCAGGGTGATCCAAAACGGCTGCAACGTCCCGCGTATGTCTCTCCAGATATGCATGATTTAACTCATTCCCAGCAAGACTGCTCCGGTCACCAGGACGTTGAGCAGCGAGAGCGGCAATAGGACCTTCCAGCCAAAATGCATCAATTGGTCGTAGCGTAGACGCGGCATGCTGCCACGCACCCAGATGAAAAAGGCACAGATCGCCAACACCTTGAGGGCAAACCAGACAACACCCGGTAGCCAGGGTCCGTGCCAGCCACCGAGGAAAAAGACCGTGACCATAGATCCGAGAATAATCAGGTTGATATATTCACCGACGAAGAAGAGTCCAAACCGCATCCCCGAATATTCCGTGTGAAACCCACCGACCAGCTCATTTTCAGCTTCAGGGAGATCAAAAGGTATGCGCTTGCTTTCCGCCAGGACACTGATCAGAAAGATCGGAAAAGCAAGCGGATTCAACAGCAGATAGGGGATCTTCTCCTGAGCCATGACAATCTCGGTCAAGGAAAAGGAGCGGGCCATCATCACCACTGGCACAATCGCCAGCCCCATCGATAATTCGTAACTGATCAGTTGGGACAACCCGCGGATACTGCCGAGCAGGGAATATTTGGAATTTGACGCCCAGCCTCCCAAGGCCATACCGTAAACAGCCAGTGAGGACAGCCCAAGAAAATACAATACGCCAACGTTGAGATCGATCACCACTAACGGCAGAGTTTTGCCAAAAATCTCAAGCGGGGGCCCGAAGGGGACAACGGCAAAGGTCAACAGCGCGGTCACAGCAGACAGGCCAGGGGCAATCAGGAATAACCATTTGTCAGCCGTTGCCGGTACAAAATCTTCTTTGGTCAACAACTTAATGACATCGGCCAGGGGCTGCATCATCCCGAAAGGCCCGACCCGGTTCGGGCCATAGCGTAATTGCATGCGCGCCAGTAATTTACGTTCAGCAAGAACCAGATAAGCTGCCAGAGTCAGAATCACTCCAAAAACCGCGATCAGTTTTGCCAGAATCAACGCCAGACTCAGTAGGGGGTCAGTCATAGGCACCCTCCCTGTTTACCTGGCAATAGCTGATTCCAGCACCGGGTATCAACTGTGGCAGGGCCGCGCTGTTTTCAACCAGCGCACAGCCAACAGCTAGGGCTGGGTGACAGACCAGAGGCAGGGTAAAACTGCCCACTTCCATATCGAGGACAACCCTGTCACCATCCTGCAGATTGCGAGTTTCAGCATCCTGCGGATTAAGCATGATCCGGGCGGAGACAAAACGGGGTTCAAGTTTATCGGAAAAACGACTCAGCAGATCACTCCCATAACGGGCCGGAGCAACAATTAACTGCAAAGTCCCCTCTGGCTGTTCCGGCAGATCACGTCTTCCCCAATTGCGTGCGGGGGCTTCTTGCACACGCACACCGGTTACAGAGACCGGCTTTTCTAGACCAGCAAGCCGCGGGAATTCACAGACCAACTGCTGGTGTAATTGATCAAGAGAGGATCCATCCTCCAGCAGGATTTGCAGCAAGGTCATCGCTGCCAGGGGGTCACTACCCGGCGTCACTGAAGAAAATTCTCGCGGCGGATGGTTTTCATTCCCCGTCACTTTTAGCGGTTCTCCCGGTTCCATAACCTGATGGTATCTGCGCAGCCGTCCCTCGTTATTGATGAAGGTTCCAGAGGATTCAGTCATCGTCCGAGTAGGAATAAACAGATCTGCCTGAGCACTGAGTTGAGTCGGCAGACAATCCAGCACTGCGAGTTTGTCCAGTTGATTTAATGCGGCAGAGAAGCGCTCAGCCTGTGGAGCTTCGAGCAGCGGATCGGCTTCCAGACAGACCAGCATTTTCACCCGGCCAGACTCAAGGCGGTTCAACAGATCATCCTGCTCTGGAAGGCTCAACAGCGCAGCACCAAAGCTGTTCGGTCCACCGAGGAGGGGATGAACCAGGCAGGGGCGCTGATCGTTAGTCAGGTTTATTGCCCA
>JAPHSA010000116.1 GCA_026193235.1 Deltaproteobacteria bacterium
CAGTTCGTTGACCGCCATCTCTTCAAGCATATGTCCTTGCCGCGCCATCAACATCTGCAGCTGGTTGGCAGCTGCTAAGATGCGAATTTTTTGCCGCCGGATAGACTTGTCGTAACCCTGATAACTTTGAGTCGAGGCCTGACGGATACGCACAAAAGAGTTGTACTGTTGCTGCAGTTGTTCAACGACCTGATTCAGGTCGTACAGATTCTTATAGGCTTCCGTCAGACGCCGGTCGTAATCTGTATTGATATTCCAGTTCAGCACCCCTCGTAACCGCCTGATACGGGCCGTGACAGCATCAGTAATCACGGTGTTCCCGGCGCTCAGTATCTGCTCAAGTTGACTGATCCGTTCACTAATAATCCGTTCTTCTGCCGTTGCCAGATAATCAGGTCTGGGGGCGACCAGCATAGACTGCAGCCGGCGTTCAATCCGCTCCCGCTGTTCGAGACGCAGGCGCATCTGCGAATCGAGCAGCCGGAACTTATTATCAATCTTCGGCAGGAGCGGTTGGTAATAGACTCTGCGCTTCTCTATGATTTCTTCGAATGCATTCAGATCTCCGCTCCAGCTTTCCAGTTTTTTACGCAGCTGTTCCAAATCGAGATAGTTTTTGAGCGAATCCTGAAAATCATGTGAAGCCATCAACTCGAGCAGGTAGTATGTCTCAGGCGCTTCCGGTAACTGTCGAAGTTTGACGACCCAGTTAGCGTCTTGCTTCAGCTCTTCACGCACCAGAGCACGCAGGAACTTGCCTTCGCGAATGCTCTTGATTGAAGCCCCCAGTTTGTCGATTTCTTGTCCGAAAGATTTCAGGGCATTGCCGTACAGCAAGGCAGCCTTGCTGTAAACGCCTAATTTCCCATAGGCATAGGGGACAGCAAGCATCGCTTCCTGCACTGCGAGGTCGGTCACCTCCCGTTCGAGCAGGAGACTCCACGGAACCAGTGCTCGTTCGTACCGCTCCACTGAAACATCGGCCCACCCGGAGCCGAGCAGTGCCCGGTTGGAGAACGGCCCCTCAAGGCGGACGCGATCAAGAATTTCCTTGGCCCCGGAAAAATTTCCTTCTCCCAGCAGTTTGTCGCCGATGACGAGATTCGATTTGTCCCTGATCGCTGATGTAGCCATATTATCGCCGGCAATCCGGCCATTGAGATCGAGTCTGCGGAGACCCTCCTGCTCCTGTCCATCCAGCAGCAGGGCAATGCCAAGGTTGTAACCGCTGAAACCTTCCAGACTCCTTGAATCCTCTATCCCCAACAGGAGCGTTACTGCCTCGCTGAAGCGTCCGGTCGCCATATGAACCTGCGCCCGCAAAAATGTCAGGTCGTCGCGAATCCCCTTGGATACCGTTCCGGTGATCCGTTCCAGGGCATGCTGGGCATTGATCGGTTGGTTTTTCTGAAAGTAGATTCTTGCCAGGCGGAAGATGGCTTCATTACGCACCTCTTCTGCGACATTGCCATTGATAACAGCCGTGATGGCACGTCCGGCGCGCTGGTGCATCCGGTAGGCAAGCTCGAAATCACCCACAGCGAACTCGGCCAGACCGATGTGTGGAAAAAGCGAGTCAAGTTGAGGTTCATCAAGCCTATGGTGCTGCGCCAACTCGGTATCGAGCCGGGCTATGGCGTCGAACCACTCGTCCTGAAAGGCGTAATAGAGGGTCTCCCCAAAATAGAGATCCTTCAGCTCTTCCGGTGCAGCGGTACTGGCGGCCATCGCAGATGACGCCAGTAACCATAAGCTTGTCAGAAAAACTACCAGCCGGTACATGACCTACCTGTCATTAAAGGTTATGCCCTGGTGAGCCAGGGTAATTTCAACAATACTGGGACCCACACCTTTTTGAGCCTTGAAACTTTGCGAGCGTTCGAGGTCATTTCCCCCTTCAGACTTGCCGCTAAAACTCACCTGGACTTCATGTCCACCGGTGTTGATGTTGCCGGTATAAATCCGCTGGACACCGCCCTTCTGTAGTGCTTCCAACTCCTTAAAGGTGTAGAGGTGCTGTGCAACCATCTGTCCGTCCAGCAGGATCTTGACGGAATCAAGCCTGAATTTTTCTCCCTCAGCCAGGGCCATGAACATCGACATCTGAGTATGAGAAGGATAAAGCAGCTTCTCTTCCAGCTGGTTCAGCTCCGCAGCAATAGAGAGCACATCGCTCTTGATCTCCTGAACCTGCTCATCCAGCCCCTTGAGCTGCTCTCTGGTTACATCCTGTCCATAAACCACACAGCTCCAGAGACAGATTGAAATCCCCAACAAAATCGCTCTCAAAACTTTACTCATGTCTGTAACCTTCCACTCAATATCTGCTTCTTGAGATTATCCAGCTGACAAAAGCCGGAGAAACATATTCCATTCACTGCTACAGTTTTCCGATCAGATTGATGAAAAAACCCTGATGCCGATAGTCCAGCTGGGTCAGGTCATCGGTAAAATCGCTGAAGTTATATCCAGCTCCCAGCTTGACGTGATTACCCAGCTGGCGGTACAGCGCCACCAGGGCACCACTCCGGCGATCCTGCGCGTCAGGCAAATCAAGCATGCGTGCTTCCATAAGTGCATCCCAGCGATGCATGAAATGCCAGTCAGCCCGCACCACATAAAGGTGTGCGCGGCTATCGAAGAATTGCGGATTCTCACGATCTTGAGCCACCTGGCCAAGTCGGTAGGCATACTTGCCTCCCAGGGTCCAACGGGGCGTGAGGTCATACATCACATCCACTGCTCCGATATGACTGCGCTGGATAAAGCTGGTATTGTTTACTGCTGCATCATCAGATGCCGGGAGGTTGTAAAAATAGGTATATTTAAGTAACAGATTCAGTCGGTCGAAATGAATTGGACGATAGGCATAGCCAAGAACCGCTTCGGTATAATCGCCGTCATAGGAAGCCCCAAGTGAACTCTGGCTCTGCGCGTAATTGAACTTGCCGACAACCCTCCAATCAGCGGACATTTGATATTTGAAACTGTTTTTGAACAACCAGCTGGTA
>JAPHSA010000219.1 GCA_026193235.1 Deltaproteobacteria bacterium
GTAGGCTATTGCTCTCGATCCAAAACCCGCCTGACTGTTTGTGCTAATTCTGACATGTTTAAAGGCTTCATGCAGAAGGCCTCTATTCCCATCTGCTGAGCTTCTTCTTCATTGATTTTATTGCTGTAGCCTGTTGCGAGGATAGTACGGATATCCGGGCGTATTCTCTTCAGTTCAGAAATCAGTTCTTTGCCGCTCAAATTGGGCATTGTCTGGTCTGTGATAATAAGATCAAATCCATCAGGGTTTTCAGTGAACAGCTTCAGCCCCTCATTGCTGTCGTCAGTGACTGTGACTTGATAGCCGAGATCGGTCAGCATTTGCTCTCCTAAATAGACCAGCATTTTGTCGTCATCTACAAAAAGAATGTTTTCTTGCCCGTGAGGGAGTGCGGTGTCTTTTGTTATGATCGGGCCTTCTTCAAGATATCCATTCAGAAGAGGGAAGTAGAGTTCGAAGGTGCTCCCTTGACCGAGGGAACTGTGAACTTTGATCATTCCGCCATGTTGATCGACAATTCCTTGAACCGTTGAAAGCCCCATACCGGTACCTTGGCCAATATTCTTTGTGGTGAAAAAGGGATCGAAAATTTTTCCTATAGTCTCACTGTCCATGCCGCAACCAGTGTCTTTCACAGCAAGCTGAATGTAGGCTCCAGGGATACAATTGTATTGAGCTGGAAAGTCCTCTTCGTGCAGATCAACACGCTTCAAGTGGATCTGTAAATCTCCTTTTTCATCCATGGCCTGAACAGCATTGTTACAGAGATTGAGAAGGGCCTCCTGGATCTGACCAGGATCGGCATGGATCATCAAGTTTTGCCCGTCAACAGATTGGTAGCTTATTGAAATTGTCGTTGGCAATGTCGATTTCAGTAACGTCAGGGTTTCTTCCGAGACAAGAGATATGTCGGTAGATCCACATTTATGAGCATCCAGTCTGCTGTAAGTCAAAATTTGCGAAACTAAATCGCGAGAGCGTAACGCGGCTTTTGTCGCTATTTCTATATATCCTTGAACTTTTTGAGGGGTGTCAATCTTGCGCTTGGCCATTTCCAGACTGCCGAGAATGGCGGCCAGAGAATTATTGAAGTTGTGGGCGATGCCTCCAGCCATGACCCCGACGGCTTCCATTTTGTACTTCTGGCGGATCTGTTTTTCCAACTCCCGTTTTTTTGCCTCTTCCTTTTTTCTTTCTGAAATGTCGTGAAAAAAGCCTAGCAGTACATTTTTGCCCGATAGGTTCAGTTGAGTCGCTTTAACTTCAACATCCAAAATCTGACCTGACTTTGTGATCAGTTTGCGTTCCAGCATTTCGCCTTTTGCTGAATCGCGGTGTTCCGCAAAGCCTGAGGTGACTTTTCCATCCACGAGAGGATCAGCATCAATTTTAGACTGAAACTGGCCGATTAACTCGTCTTTCAGGTATCCCAGCATTTCAGTGAAGGCATTATTGCATTCGAGAATTTCTCCTGTGTCGGCACTTGCCATACCTATACCTATGCTGGCTTCGCTTATCAGGGTGCTGTATTTTTCTTCCGCCAGCTTCCGTTCACTAATGTCTCGAGTAACCGTTAAAATGAATTTTTCACCACTTATCTCAATGGCTCGACCTGACATTAGTCCATAGATTATGCCGCCATTTTTGGCTACAAACTCAGCCTCCAAATTTTTAATAAATCCCTTTTCTTTTATCCCTTTGATGAGCTGATTTCTGTTTTCGGGGTTGCGCCAAAGATTGAATTCAAGGGTTTCCTTCCCAATGACCTCATCAGTGGTGTAGCCTGTCAACTGTAAAAAACCTTCATTCACTTCGATGCATTTTCCATCTTCAAGCTTAGTCAACATTATGGCGTCCGGACTAGTTGAGAAGGCGACTCTGAACTTTTCTTCACTTTCACGAAGCTCCGCCTCGGCTTCTTTTTTCCATGAGATATCGATCATATTACCGATCGTTATAGGGAGACCGTCGTTGTCGTGTGCGACAGTTGAAGAAGTTTCCACCCACTTTTTTTCTCCATTTTTACGATGAATGCTGAATTGATAAGATGATGGGACCGGTTCTCCTCGCTGGCGCTTCTGGTAGTGCTCTGTAACAATTTTTATGCTCTCTTCGGTAAGAACCATTTGAAAATTTTGACCAAGGAGCTCTTCTATTGAATAACCGAGGAGATCACACATTGCCTGATTTGCAAAAATCAGCTGTTGTTGGTCATTGATAACGTAGATTCCGTGAAGAGAATTCTCAACTATACTTTTCAACCAGTTGTGGCCATCCATCTTCGCTGATATGGTTTTCAGAGAGATAGTCTGTTTTTCACGCAAAACATACTCCTACCGCAGTCAGGTTAGCAACGTGGGAATGCCAGAATTTCAATACATAATGTAAACAATATCAGTCAGCGATTGATAGATGTCAATCGCTGACTCAGAACATAAGATTATTGTACAAAGCACTCCTTTCGTTTTAATTGCCACTAAGCCGTTCCCCCGTATCATTTTCCTGTTTATGGAGCGGCTCTGATCTATTGTCCCAAGTGTGTGTAGAGTTTTTATGAAGTAAAAAAGTAAGCAGAATGGGTATTTTAAAGATATGTCGGGAAATGGCGGGAATTTTACGTAAAAATAGGGTTACAGCGAAATCCGTAATCCCTTGAAATTATGTTCGGAGCGAGAGGATTCGTCCACAACGGTTTGAACGTCCAGTTCGAACCTGCGTCGGTTCCCCTGCGCTCGCTCCTCAGCGCGCTGACTTACCAGAGAGAGGACATCGCTCAGGAACATCGAAAGAATGACCACGTAGGATGCATAGCGTACTTAGTTTTTCAAGGGTATAGTCATCTAGATTTTAACCCAATCAAAATGCCAGGGAAGATGTTGTTCGAGGATGTCGAAACAGCACGTCCGAGAGGATGCGGTAGAGCTAAAAAGGCTAAAGTGCAAAAAATACATTTGGTTATATTTGGCTAGCTTGGACTAGACAAATTGAACTTTTTCAGTGGCCCCTGTAATGACAAAAATACGTAAATTGTTGCTGTCCGGGTCACACGGAGAGACAAAGAAGCCTGAGCGGTTGGGAGCATATCCTTGAGTGTACCCATACTGAACCTCTCCATCCTTAAATAAAACTTTAAGCTTCCTGCCGAAACCACTTCGCTCGACATCATCTTTCTCATCGAATGCGTTATCACCATTAAAACTTTCGACAAAATAAACAGCCTTGAGATTCTGGATGTCAACTTGCTGCATTTCACCCGAACCCTCTTCTTTGAGGTGAAAGGAGTTTTTGTTCGGAAAAAAATCTCCCGTTTCTCCTTTTTTGATTTTTCCATCTGAATAGTGAATGACAACTCTGTTGATCATTTTAGGAGACCCTTCCGCGTAGGATAATAAAGTGTGTTTTGAAATATCTATTTGATAGCTGAGCCAAATCAAAATACCGAATAAGTATAAACTAATTAGCTAAATTTATCAAAAAAATATTTAATCTAAATCTGCAAAGGTTACGAGAGGGGAGGATTAAAAAAGAGTTCTAGAGAATACGCTGCTGATTGAACAGAAAAGTTATAGCGCACTATATCCCAAACCAATCAGTTCCGCTCGGCACGGCTTCGCTTCTCAGCGCGCTGACTTACCAGAATGAACGTCGCTCTGGGACATCGACAGGCGAATCCAACATTACTGAGCAGTGTCGTCGCGAGGGGATCAATTCGAACCTGTACTACAAAATAGAGCAAAGAGTTCCTGGACGCAGGAAAGCAAGGGCTTGTCGGTGATATCAAACGTCAAGCGACCAGTTCTGAGGTCACAGGGCTAAAGCAGGAGAATCAGCAGCTCAAAGAACTGGTCGCCGACCTGTCCTTGAAGAATGTTGCACTCAAAAAAAGTTTGGTTGGTACGGATCTACCCGAATGATGCGGGAATGTGTCTCTTGGTTTGTTAGCTCAAAAATGCCAGATGCTTTGACGACGTACACCGAGGAGGAGAACGGTTGAGGGCTCTTTCAAAGGAACCGCATCATACTCTTTTCAGTTCATTCGATGATTCTATAGTTCAGCTTTTTGCCCAACACAATTTTCAATCCAATCTTGTATATGATCCAAGGAAGAACTTTTATCAAACACCCTGCAACCTAAACTTTGAGCTCGATCCAGGTCTTCTTCAGACCACATTGCTGAGATGATAGCTTTGCGATGCACAGGTAGCTTGCAGTCATTTTGTTTTCCCCATTCAAAAAACTCCAAACCGGACATGCTGGGCATATGATTGTCGGTCAGGATGAAATCAAAACAGGGACAGTTTCTTTCGCAATGATCTATTTTTCGGGTGGCCAGGTAGGTTTTTGGGTCTGGAAATGCAGTTACATCAAATTGATTTTTTGTAAGAGCACGTTTTAGAACGGATCGATATAAATCGTTATCATCAAGGACTAAGACAGTTTGTAGACTCATAATCTCACCCTAAGACAGTATGAATATCAGAAAAATTCAATAAATGTGTGAGCCAGTCCCATATAATTAAGGGGTATTTTATCTTTTCTATATACAATTCAAATATTTATCTGCATTCAATTAGATTCACGGGCACGCAGTTAGTAAACGCATCAATTGATATTCGGTTTACAGATAATTTTAGGATCAAGGTTTTTTACAATTCATCCCAGGAGTAACAAGGAGAGCTTAAGGCGTTGATAGTTCGCTACCCCAACTGACAGGACACGCCCCTGACAAGTCCCGGAAAGACTTCCCCGGACCGGAACCAATATAGACTTCAAAAGACGGCAATCCGCAAGGTCCCCCCGGAGACATTTCAGAACGTTCTCTGGGCCGGACCTTTACCGGAAAAAACTCAGCCAAATTATTGACTGAGCCCTTTGAAATTATGGTCGGAGCGAGAGGATTCGCCCCCTTCGTCATCGGCGTCCAGCCGATTCCTGCGTGGGCTCCCCTGCGCTTGCTGCCGCGGCCATCCCTAGCCGCTTTTCCGACATTCAGTCGGCGCTCGCTCCGCTTCGAACCCTCTCACAGAATCGATAAACAAAAAGGCACTTACCAGGTGGCAAGTGCCTACATTGTTTAATGGTCGGAGCGAGAGGATTCGAACCTCCGACATCTTGGTCCAGAACCAATCAGGTAGATTTAACTCACCGTTATCAAACATATATTCACTCCCCAGCGCGCTACCATACTTCCAGGGAGAGCCTCTCCGGGTGAAAAATAGGGGCATGCAGCACTAGGTGCTCTTAGGTTGATCTTTTGAAAAATTTCTCCATATTGCATCAGATGTTGCTCGTGCTCCATCCTTAACTTTCTTTGAAACATTGATGTTCGATGCTCCTTGAAAGATGCCTTTAACTTTTTCAATGGCCATTTCCTCACGTTCATCAATGCGATCATTGGCCTCAATAATGCTTGGGAGTAAGTTCAGTATCTCTTTTGACATTGATTTGAAATTGCAATCAGGATTTTGTTTTTGAAATTCATCAAGTTTTGGCTCAATAAAGGCCAAGCCCCTATCTACAAATACAGGATCATATCCCCACTCTTTTACCAAGTAGTTACCGATCGTTTTTTTTTCTTCTGGGGCAACCTCATTGTCAATAAACGCTACCTTGAGTGCTAAAGGTGCAAGAAGGTCAAAAAGGCCCAATGGTAGAACATCAAGAGGGGTATTGACGAAATAAGTATTGGTTATCTGAATGTCAACAACAGGAATTATCAATATTTTCAATTTTACATTTCACCTCTTCACAGCTAATGTGCGTAGCAAAAAATGCCCTTTAAACTTTTCGCATCCTGAGAACCCATGTCAGACCAAGCTCAAACTGCCGCGCCCTGCCTGAAACCGCAAAGTCCTTTTGATGTTCAGTCCCTGCTGGAACAGGGGTCCGGCACGTTCAACGAGGATGCCTTGCTGATACAGGAGACCCTTTTTGGTGTCTTTGACGGGGCGTCAAGTCTGAAGGGTGATCTGTATCGTGGCAAGAGCGGTGCATGGTGGGCGGCCCATCTGGCACGGGGGGCATTTGCTGCCAATGATGCCAGTCTTAGCGCGTTGGCCGAGAAGGCAAACCGGGCAATCGCCAAGGGGATGGTCCTTGCCGCTGTTGATGTTACCGAGCGATTACAACTCTGGTCAACCAGTGCCGCTGTGGTTCGCATCAATGGAGAAATGCTTGACTATGTGCAAATTGGTGATGCGCTGATCCTTGCGATTTATGATGACGGGATATTCGACATGCCCGCGCCCTTCCACAACCATGACAGAAGCACCTTCGACCTCTGGGGGACACTGGCTCAACAGGGCTGCGACAACATCCGGACACACCTAGTTCCACATATCGAGCAGGTGCGCCGACAAATGAATCGACAGTTCGGTGTTTTAAATGGGGAAGAGGAGATGCGAGGCTTCTTGCACAGCGGGAGCTTGCCGACTGCAGGCCTGCAACATTTACTGATCTTCACCGACGGCCTGCATTTGCCGAAAGAATTATCCGGGAACGTCGATTTTGCCAGAATGGTTGACTGCTATTTACAGCACGGCCTTACCGGCCTGCACCAGGCAATCCGTCATCTCGAGAAATCTGACCCCGATTGTTGCCGTTTCCCCCGGTTTAAACAGCACGACGATATCGCCACCATTGCGATTGAATTCAATCACTGACTCGTGTTCTGTGCCGTATGCAGTTGCCGGTAAATCGTTTCCACTCCCTCAAAAATTGCATCCCAACTGTAACGAGCCAGCAGCTTTTCCGCTTCTGAACAAGGGCTGGTACGTGGGTTTTCTCTGCTGACAGCGACTTGTTCTCGTAATGCCGTTGCCAGGTGATCGACAAAGGCATTCTCTGCGTGTGGCAGAGGGGTATCGATATTCTGCATTTCCGGCAGGTCAACCAGACAGACACCGTTTCCCTGTAGCCGGGAAAAAACTTCCTCAACTCCAGGCAAGCGGGTCGCTACCGTCCTGCACCCGCAAGCCATCGCTTCCAGCAAGACCACAGGCAATCCCTCAAAAAAAGAAGGAAGCACAAAGATGTGGGCCGCCTGCATAACCTCTGCAAGGCGGGCAGGTTCCAGGTTACCGTGCAATCTGACACGTGCCCCCATTTTGTGTGCATCAGCGACAATCTGTTCCTTCTCGGGACCCGTTCCCGAACCACACAGGTCCAGGAGCAGATCAGGATCCCCTAGAGTTTCAAAAGCACGCAGCAACCACGGAACACCCTTGGCGTTCGACAGCTTTCCGGCGTAGACAATTCGCAGCGGGGGATTTGGGTCCTTGACTGCCCAACGAAAGGTTTGGGAATTAAACCCGACACCCGTAACATGAATCTTTACCCTGTCGATACCGTAAAGATCAGCGATTTCATCGCGCTGGATTCGGCTCAGAGCCAACACGCCGTCCAAGTTCCGACAATCGTTTAGAACCCGCTTCTGCAGGTGCGGATTGCTCCGAAACTGACGCAGATCCGAACCATGGCAGCTGGCGACAATCGGAAGATCGGGAAACAGGCGGCGGGTCAGGGCCGACATGATCCATAAATGATTGCTGTGAATGACATCGGGCTGAAAATCTTGAATGGCCAGGTGTAAGAGCTCGGCAAAGGACTGTTCATAGGCATCCAGCTGCGCTTCATTTAAATCCCGGAAGCGGGTGGAGGGATAAGGCATGACATCGCTCATGCCGGTCACAGGGTGGGGCAGGTCTCTTCCGAACCGAAGAAAAAACGTGCGGCAATGAATCTTGTCCGCTTGGTGATAGAAATCTTCAGGCACCCCGGCCAGCATGGCATTCTCATGACTGCGGGCCTGGGCCTGTTGAATCATCTGATTGATATAAACACCGCTTCCGGTCAACTCCGGACGCTGGCTGAGGAGGTGCAGGATGCGCATGTCAGATCCCTAAAAACCGTCAGAATAAGTCGAGATTTACAGCTTGGCCGGATGTTGGCAGCATGTCAAGAATGAAGATGAACAGAGGCCTCTGCAGCGCCTTCCCAAAACAGATCTGTAAAGGAAGTGGCCCGCCGGTCAGTAGAAAGAGATTGCCTTCCCCGGACCCACCCCGGAGTCCTTCCCCCGTACCGGAACCTGAATTTACAATGAGAAATCAAAGCAGGAAGAGGGCTTCTGGTCTGCATCAGAATACTACTTTGACCAGAGATGTACCGGAGGCACAAAAAAAGGGTCAGCGACACAATCGCCAATCCTTCGAATTTTTGGTCGGAGCGAGAGAATTCGTCCACTACGTCTCTCGCATCACGCGGGCTCCTGCGTCGGCTCCCCTGCGTTCGCTGGCGCGGCCGTCCCTGGCCGCTTTTCCGACATTCAGTCGGCGCTCACTCCGCTTCGAATCCTCTCTTTGTGCAGAAAAAAACGCCGACCTAAAAGGACGACGTTATTTTTGAATTGGTCGGAGCGAGAGGATTCGAACCTCCGAGATCTTGGTCCCAAACCAAAAACCGATCCGCTCAGCTGCGCCTTCGCTTCTCTGCACTTACCAGGCTGGGGCTACGCTCAAGACGTCGAAAATTGACGTCGGAGGAGGAGCATGGCAATCTCTGGCTACATCAAAACTTACTAGTTTTGCGACGCATATTTCGCTAACAATCCGATTATTCACCCCTACAGAGAATCTGTTATTATGCGATGATATTTAAACCTGAAATTGTCTGTTCACCTGATTGCGATTCTCAAGTTTTTCTGTTTAAAACCTGTCTAGCTTGAAGCATTTCAAGACCGATGTA
>JAPHSA010000044.1 GCA_026193235.1 Deltaproteobacteria bacterium
TCTGTGGTTATTTGTACTAAAGGTTCGATCTGAGTAAGCTCATCTCGAGAATCATTAGAGAGCATATGTAGTTCAGTATCTACCGTAGACCTGTTCGCGGCCGGCACTTTTTTCTTAGGCGCGGGACTCGTAGCATCAGGCTCAACAACTAGCGTACTGCTAAAACCCTTTTTAAAAGCCCTAATCAATGTCTCTTCCGCTCCGCTTTTTTTCGCCACTGTGATTGGTTGGAAATTTGCGGAAGGTCTAGTGACGTAGCCGATGGCTACTGTATCGGATCGGCTATTTCGAGCAAAATCGCTTAAATTAACAGTCAGGCTGAGACAGTGCAAACCAACGGATAATAATATGAAAACAGGTATGCGTATTATTGGATTCAAATCAATCCTCTTAAAAAAGCTTATCAATTTTTCCCATCTTGCCCTCAAGTTTAATGAGATGTTAGTTTGCAAAAATTATTTTCAATACTTTATAAGAATCAAACACCTATGAATCTAAGACACCACAACCATTATCGGGCTTATAAATTTATACTGTTGACACTTCTGTGTCTATCTTTTGCAAATTTCGCCCCGGCAGAAGACAGTGATGACAGAAGAAACCCTTACTTAAAGGGGACAATCCCACTCATGCCTGAAGTCCTCGTACAAGCGGAATTGATAACACCAACGACAGGCACCACGATTATTGATCGAGAAATGATTGAGAACCTGCCAACCCGCGATGGCAACATCAATGAAATCGTCGGGATAGTTCCAGGTGTTCAGTTTGCAGAAGAGAGTTTCAACTCTTTTACAGCGGGTGAGATCTCGCCACCAGTTGTTTCCATTTCGGGCAGCCGCTACTACGATAATAATTACACCATCAACGGCATCAGCAACAACAACCCACTTGACCCTGCATTCGACAGCACTACCGGAGCAGGCAAACTACCGGGTCATCCGCAGATTCATTTTCTAAATTCTCAGATCATAGATCAGATTACCGTCTACAACAGTAATATCCCGGCAGAATTTGGTGGTTTTACAGGTGGTCAGATCGATGTCAAAACAATCAGTCCGGACAACGTCAGCAGCGGTTCAATTCATTACAGGACAACAGAGGACAGCTGGACAAAATTCCATATCCACCCTGATCATCTTGATGATTTCTACAACTCAAAAACAACCGACAAACAGCCCGAATTTCGCAAGCAGGCCTTCGGCCTCAACTTCAACCTTCCAATCGGAAACGATACTGGACTGGTGACTGCTTATGAGCAACAACGATCAAAAATTCCCTTGCAACACCTCGACGGATACAATACCCAGACACGGCGTCAGGAAAACTTCTTTTTAAAGGCGGAACACTACCTGCCCTCTGGCGCTGAACTCGCCCTGACGGCACTCTACTCCCCCACAGACAATCAGTATTTCATGACAGAGACGAAGGGGAGCGACTACAGTATAGAAGGACACAACCTTTCATTCGGCCTGAGCTACGAAAATCAACTCGCGGCCGGAGACCTTCTTTCAAACCTCACATACACATCACAGCAAACCAGACGCGATGCGGCACCAAACAGGTTATTCTGGGATGCCAGCCAGCCAGCCATCGATTGGGACAGTGGTCGAGAAGGTGGGTTAGGTGTATTGGAGACAGGACACAAGGAGATCAGTCTCTCCTCGGACTTCACAACGAACAAGCTGATGCTAGGGAGAATGGACCATCAAATAAAGTTTGGTGCAACAGCGACCCACTCTCGGCAACACTACTTTCGGCCATTAACAAACTACCTCTATTATACGAGTGTTGTAGACAGCTTGATTATCTGCGATGCAGGAGATCCTGCCTGTATCAATAGCGAACAGTATCTGTCCAAACGTACCGCTTATCTTGAGGCAGACCGCACAGCAGACATTTCAGACTACGCTGGCTACATTCAAAATAACATTGCTTGGAAACGTCTGGAAATCTTCCCCGGACTGCGGGTTTCATACGACGATTATACCAATAATGTCAATCTCGCACCCAGACTGTCTTTGTCGCTGGATCTGTTCGGCGACAGGGACACAATTTTTTTTGGGGGAAGAAACCGCTATTACAGTGGAACCCTTCTCACTCACGCGCTATACAGTGGCTATGTCACAGAGAGCCAGAGCAGGAGCACTAGCGGCAACGGTCAGGATGACTGGGTCACAACGTCGGTTATCTATTCTTATGGTGAGGACAGCGTAAAAACCCCCTATACCTAGGTAACGACCATTGGGCTGATCAAGCAGCTATTAGGTGGGGAGCTAAAAGCACAATACCTGCGCAAAAAAAGTCGCGACGAGTTTGCCCGTCACCGGGAAGTCATTGAGGGAAGATCTGTCTACACCCTGAATAATTTTGGAAAATCGGAGCATCAGAGCGTACAGTTGAGCTGGCAGCGCTCATGGCGGCATCAGCAATTGGTCATCAACGGAACCTGGCAGGAAACAACAACGACAAACACTGACTACAATACAACATTTGATCTAGATGACACCCTGGAAAGCATCTGGTACGACGGAAAAGAACTGTATACCTTTGAAATTCCACGCAAAGACTTCAACCGCCCCTTTATTGCCAACCTGATTTACAGCCACAAATTCCCTTACGGCTTAACATTCACCAACCTCGTAAAGTACCGTGGTGCTTACTGGAAGCTCAGCCGAGTCTCCGGAGAGACACACCCCAGCAACATCAACCCTGGAGAAAACATTAACGTTTATATGAAAGTTAAGAGTCACAGTGTCGTCACTTTCGACTGGCA
>JAPHSA010000216.1 GCA_026193235.1 Deltaproteobacteria bacterium
CCTGTGCCAAGGCTGGCCGCGTCACCATTGCCGAAGTGGAAGAGATTGTCGAAATTGGTGAGCTTGATCCCCATCAGGTTCATATCCCCGGTAACTATGTTGATCGCCTGGTCGTTTGCGAGAACTTTGAAAAGCCGATCGAACAATTGACGCTGGCTGGAAAAATATCGATCAAGGGGTTCTCTCCTGCACGTGAATGGCAGGCAAAACGCATCAGCCAGGAGTTCAAGGACGGTATGTATGCCAACCTGGGTATCGGCATGCCGACTCTGGTTGCCAACTACATTCCCGAAGAGATCACCGTGACCCTGCATGCCGAAAACGGATTGCTCGGGGTTGGCCCCTTCCCGGAGGAAGGCATGCAGGATGCTGATCTGATCAATGCCGGCAAGCAGACCATCACCTGGCTGCCCGGCTCAGCCTTCTTCGACAGCTCCGAATCTTTTGCTATGGTTCGCGGTGGCCACATTGATCTTTCGGTGCTTGGAGCAATGCAGGTTTCGCAGTACGGGGATCTGGCCAACTGGATGATCCCGGGCTCCATGGTCAAAGGACCTGGTGGCGCTATGGATCTGGTCTCCGGGGTCAAGAAAATCGTCATCATGATGGATCATTGTGCCAAGGATGGCTCTTCCAAACTGATGGAAAACTGCACCCTGCCACTGACCGGTAAAAATGTGGTTGATATGGTGGTTACCGACCTGGGAGTGTTCAGCGTCGATGCCGAGCAAGGCATGACTCTGATCGAACTGGCTCCAGGATCAACCCTGGAGCTGATCAAGGAAAAAACTGCCTGCCCATTTAATATTGCTGACAATCTCAAATAGTCGGCATTAAAAAGGAGAATTTCTATGGCTCAACGTATTGCAGTGGTTACTGGCGCTTCCAGTGGTATCGGCCTTGCTGTAGCCCAGGCACTGGCGGCTCATGGAGATCAGGTTGTCCTGGCTGATGTCAACGAAGAAGCAGGAAACCGCGAAGCAGAAAAAATCGGCGGATTCTTTGTCAAAGCTGACCTGAGTACAAAACAAGGCTGTCGTTCACTGGCTGATGCGGTACTGGCTAAATATGGCCGCTGTGACATCTTGGTCAACAACGCCGGCATTCAGCATGTGTCCCCCATCGAGGAATTTCCAGAGGAGAAATGGGAGTTCATCATCAACCTGATGCTGACCGCGCCATTCCTGCTCTGCAAGTACTTCTGGCCCTCAATGAAGGAGAATGGTTGGGGCCGGGTGATTAACCTGAACTCAGTTCACGGACTCCGCGCCTCGGAGTTCAAGGTTGCCTACGTTTCAGCTAAACACGGGATGACGGGGCTCACCAAAACATTGGCGCTCGAAGGCGCCCAATTCGGCATTACTGTCAATAATATTTGCCCAGGCTACGTGCGCACACCATTGGTAGACGGTCAAATTGAAGATCAGGCCAAAACCCATGGGATCAGCAGAGAAGAGGTGCTGGAAAAAGTCCTGCTGAAAAAACAGGCCATCAAACGTATGGTTGAACCGTCCGAATTGGGAGAAGCGGTTCTCTATATCTGTTCTGATGCCGCCCGCTGCATGACCGGGGTTTCATTAACTATTGATTGCGGCTGGTCAGCAAGCTAAATAGCGCTGCCCTTTCCTCAGTATTTGGAAGGGCAGCGAAAACAGAAACCTACGGATATTATGGATAAAAGACTTCTCGAAATCGTCTTTGATAACCTGTACAACGGCATTTATGTCGTTGATGGCAAAGGGGTGACCATCGGCGTCAACAGGACCTTTGAGGAGATGTCCGGCTTTACCAATGAAGAGCTGGCCGGTCGCAGCCTTTACGATCTGGTCGGCAAAGACAATTATTTTTCCGGTTCTGCCAGCATACTGGTCATTGAACGCAAATGCCCGGTCACAGCGACTTACTCGACCAGTACCAACCGTAAACTCCTGGTCAAGGGTCGACCTGTTTTTGACGCACAAGGAGATATCGAATACATCATTAACACCATCTGGGACCTGACAGTTGTCCAATACAGCCAACCGATTGATGCTGACACTGCGAGGAACCAACTGCTGCGCGAGGATGACCTGGTCACTTCCAGCGAAAAAATGATGGCGGTCATTGATCTGGCGCTGCGAGTTGCCGCAACCGATTCAACCATTCTACTGACTGGTGAATCGGGTGTCGGTAAAAGTCTGCTGGCAAAGACGGTCCATCGTTCAAGTGAGCGCAAGCTGAAACCCCTGATACAAATCAACTGTGCGGCCATCCCCGAAGCTCTCATCGAAGCGGAGTTGTTTGGTTATGAAGGTGGATCTTTCACTGGCGCTGACAGTAAAGGCAAGCCCGGCCTGCTAGAAGTTGCGGAAGGCGGCACTGTTTTTCTTGATGAAATTTCAGAATTACCGTTGCACCTGCAATCAAAAATTCTCGGGGTCATTCAGGATAAAGAATTTTTCCGCGTTGGTGGCCGTACCATGCAACAGGTAGATGTTCGCTTGATTACGGCAACCAACAAAAATCTGGCCGACCTGGTCAATGACGGTAAGTTTCGTGAAGATCTCTACTACCGTTTGAATGTCGTTCCGATTTCTCTGCCTCCACTCAGAGAACGTCGGGAGGACATACCTATGCTGATTCAACACTTCACCGACAAATACAATCGAAAATATAACAGCTATAAGAAATTTGCGGAGAGTTTGATCAATCAGATGGTCGGCATGGCCTGGAAAGGAAACATCCGCGAGCTGGAAAATGTTGTTGAACGCAGCATCGTCACCACAGCGGGAAACTACATCACCCGGGATAAGGCACAGATTCCCGGGATGGAGAAGGCTATTCCAAGCGGTGTGGGCCTCAAGGATATGCTCGCTGAACGCGAGCAGGAAATCCTGCTACAAGCTCAGGAACAATATCAGACGACAAGAAGAATAGCTGCAGCACTCGGCATCAGCCAGGCCAGTGCTGCACGCAAGTTGAAAACTATAAATGACGGTATTCATATGGATCGCGATGAAATCATGCACCGATGATCGGAATCGACTTTTTTCGCTTCAGGTATTAACCAAAGAAAACAACGTTATATTTTTCTTGACAGGGCACAGGTTACAAATTAATCTCTCCACTAAGTGGTCATACCATTTAGTGGATACGATATGTAGACATGTAAGACATTTTATCGCTAGTGGATATGCCACCTAGCGCACCTACCAAAACCAACAAGGAGGAAAGCATGAAAAGGTTGAAATTGTTCATCGGTCTGGCTCTGATCCTGACCCTGGCACTGGCCCCTAACGCCTTTGCTGCAAAACGGGAAAAATTCGGTGCTGATGATCGCCGTGCTGAGATCAAGAAAGAACTGCGGACCATCAAACCATCCACCGAAACTTTTAAGTGGAAAATGGTTATGCCATGGTCCAAAGGTCTTTTATTTTATGATGTGGCCCAGCATTTTGCCGACTCGGTAAAGCTCGCATCGGGCGGCCGTCTCGACATCAAACTGTTCTCGGCCGGCGAACTCGTTGGTGCCATGGAAAGTTTTGATGCGGTCAGCAAGGGCCAGGCAGACATCGGTCATGACTGGCCAGGCTACTGGAAAGGTAAGAATGAGGCTTTTGTTGCCTTTGCCTCCGTTCCTTTCGGTCTGGACACTGAGGGCTACAATATCTGGCTGTTCGAGCGTGGCGGTCTGGAAATGATGCAGGAACTCTACGGTCGTTACAACCTGTTCGCTCTTGCCGGCGGTAACGTCGGCCAGGAACTGGGCCTTTTCTCCAATAAAAAAGCTTCCTCAATGGAAGATTTCAAAGGCATGCGCATTAGAACACCGGGCTGGTACATGGACATCATGACCAACCTTGGCGCCAGTGTTACCCCTCTGCCGGGTGGTGAAGTGTACCTCGCCCTCGAGCGTGGTGTTATCGATGCTGCTGAATTCAGTACTCCTGCTATCGATTACCCGATGGGTTTTGATGACATCACCAAGTACGTTATCCAGCCTGGCGTTCACCAGCCTTCTTGCCAAAGTGCCTTCTTCATCAACCAGGATTCCTACAACAAGCTGCCTGCCGACCTGAAGTGGATCCTCGATATCGCGTCCAAGGAAACTCAGCTCTGGTCAAGCGCATGGCAAGAAAACCTCAATGCTGAGGCAGTCAAACTTTTCAAGAAAAAAGTTGAGTTTGTGCGCATGGATGAAGCTACCATCAACGAATTCGCCAAGGCTTCTCACGATTATATCGAAAGCTTGAAAGCGAAATTCCCTGATGTGAAAAAAGTCATGGATTCTCAAGATCAATTTAAGGCTGATTTTGCCGACTGGCGTGAAGAGCGTGGTGGCATTGCCCCGTGGCCTTATGAGCAATTTGTCAAAGGTAAGCACAAGCAATAAGGAAAGTTTGCGGGGGCCCTGTGGCCCCCGCATCATTCAACCCCGCACCGTAAAGCAAACAGCTACTGAATTAAGAGGTACTTATGTTTAAGCTTGCTGGAGCGATTGACAGCTTCAATGAAAAATTCGGCTTTTATGCCTCCTACCTGATCCTGCCGTTGATATTCGTGGTCGTCTGGGAGGTTATAATGCGTTACGGATTCAACACACCAACGTCATGGGCATTTGAATTGACCGTTTTCTTTTATGGCATTCATTTCTCTTTTGCTCTGTCATACGCGCATAAACATAATACTCATGTTGCCATTGATGTTCTGGAATCACGGCTACCGGCAAGACCGCGACTGATTTTGCGCATCGTCACAAACGCCGTGTTGTTTATTCCGTCGATTGGCCTGTTGACTTTTTATATTTGCGTCATGGCAATGAACTCCTGGCAACAGTTGGAACACGCTTCAAGTTCCTGGGCTCCAGCGATATACCCGATTAAGACGCTCATGGCGATCGGCTTCATCCTCTTCTTTCTGCAAGGGCTCGCCAAACTAATTAAAGATATCAATTCCCTTAAAGAGACCCATTAAATCTGGCTTGAGCCTGGAGAAAAGATACAATGAGCGTAGAAGTTTTGACCGTACTCATGTTCGTGACCCTGATGGCTTCCATCGCCCTGGGGCACCCGCTAGCGATCACCCTGGCAGCGGTTGCAACGCTGTTCGGATTGATTGACAACGGCTTTAATCTCCCCGGATTGCTCGGCCTGTTTGCCAACAATGCCTGGGGGATTTTCCTTAATTACACCCTGGTCGCGGTGCCGCTGTTTATTTTCATGGCCCAGATCCTTGATCGATCCAAGGTTTCCGAGGGGCTGTTCGAAGCTCTGTATATCGTTCTTGGCGGCCTGCGCGGCGGTCTTGGGATGGCAGTTATCGTAGTTTCTACCGTGTTCGCCGCTACCACCGGCATCGTCGGGGCTTCGGTTGTCGCCATGGGCCTGATGGCCGGTCCGGCCTTGCTGCGCAGAGGCTATGATAAAGCCCTCTCAGCAGGGATCATCTGTTCATCGGGAACCCTCGGCATCCTGATCCCGCCTTCGATTATGCTGGTTGTCTATGGTGGTCTGACCGGGCAAAAAGAGACCTCTGTTGGCAACCTGTTTGCCGCCGCAATTTTGCCCGGGTTGCTGCTCTCCGGCATGTATCTGCTCTATGTCGGCGTACGCTGTTTCCTGAATCCGAAAATTGGTCCACCAATTCCGGCGGAAGATCGCACCGCAACCGTCATGGAAAAGTTCACCATGACGATGAAGAACTTTGTTCCTCCGTTCGGTTTGATACTCACAGTCATGGGCACAATTCTGGCCGGTGTCGCAACGCCAACAGAAGCGGCGGCGCTGGGCTGCGTCGGCGCCCTGTTCCTGGCTTTGGCCAATCGCAAACTGAACTGGGAGGTTATCACTCAGGCAAGTATTTCAACCGCGCGCACGACAGCCATGATCATGGCCCTGTTCATTGGCGGCAAGTTCTTTTCCGTGGTATTTCTGAGCATGGGTGGCGGTGACGTAGTTGCCGATGTTCTGCTAGGTATGGAAGTCAACCGCTACGTCGTATTTTTCATCATGATGGCGGTCGTTTTCTTCATGGGCATGTTCATCGACTGGGCGGCGATTCTGCTGGTCGTGGTACCGATTTTCACCCCGATCGCCATGGACCTGGAGTTCAATCCGCTGTGGTTTGCGATGATGATCTGTATCAATCTGCAGACATCTTTTTTAACCCCTCCCTTTGGCTACTCGCTGTTCTATTTCAAGGGCGTTGCCCCGCCGGAATACAGCATGGGCGATGTTTACCGCGGGATCATTCCCTTTGTCATGATCCAGGTTGTTGCCTTGGCCACCCTGGTCTTCTTCCCGCAAATCATTACTTATCTGCCAGATGTCTTCTTCGGACGTTAAGCATAAAGCTGTAACAACTTAACAACTATTTTCTAAGGCCCTGTCAACTCCGTTGCACAGGGCCTTAGAACAAAAAAAAACAAGAAATCCAAGCAGGAAAAAGGGGTTTTCATGATCGCTAAAAATATTCTAGACCGACTGAGCCAGAAGCTAGGCAAAGAGAATGTCGTCACTGAAAAAGAGGATCTTCTGGTTCTCGGTTACGATGCCACCCCCGGACTGTATCACGCCCCGGATATAGTCGTTTACCCGACCAGTACAGAAGCAGTTCAATCTGCTGTGCAGATCGCCCGCGAAGAAAGACTTCCGATTACCCCCCGTGGTAGTGGTAGCGGCTTATCTGGAGGCAGTATCCCGGCCACAGGGGGGATGGTTCTCTGTCTGAACCGGATGAATAAAATTTTAGAGATCGACGAGGAAAACCTCACGGTAACGGCGCAAGCAGGAGTGATCACCTTAGATCTGGCCAATGCTGTTTTAAAAAAAGGCTTATTCTATCCTCCAGACCCAGCATCACAGAAAATTTCCACCATCGGTGGCAACGTCATGGAAGACGCCGGTGGTTTACGCTGCCTCAAATACGGAGTAACCGGTGACTACGTGATGGCTCTGAAATGCGTATTGCCCGATGGCAACGTCATCACGACTGGAGGAAAAAGTGTGAAAGATGTTGCTGGCTATTCGTTTAAGGATCTTTTGATCAGCAGTGAAGGAACCCTTGCCATCATCACCGAAGTGACATTTCGCCTGATACCTCCACCGCAGACAAAGCAAACAATGCTGGCTTATTTTGACGCTATTGAAACTGCCGGCAAAGCCGTTTCTGAGATTATCGCAGCAAAAATCATCCCATCAACCATGGAAATCATGGATAAAACCACCATTAATTGTGTTGAAGATTATGTCAAGATTGGACTGCCACGCGAAACAGCCGCACTATTGCTGATTGAGGTAGATGGCCACCCTGCTGTCGTCAAAGAAGATATAGCCGGAGTAGAAAAAATTCTCAAGCAGGTTAAAGCAACCGAGATCCATATTGCCGCCAACGAGGAGGAGGCGCTTGGGCTGGCCACAGCCCGCCGTATGGCTCTTTCCGCCATGGCACGGGTTTCCCCTTCAACCCTCATGGAAGATGCCACCGTCCCCCGCTCTTACATGGCGCAGACATTTGCAGAGATTGAACGTTTGGCTAAAAAATATGATCTTATTGTCGGTACTTTTGGTCATGCTGGTGATGGCAATCTACACCCCACCGTGCTTTGCGACGAACGTGATGCTGACCAGATGAAACGCGCGCATGCCTTTTTTGATGACCTCTACACAAAGGTCCTTGAGTGGGGCGGTACAGTTTCGGGGGAACATGGCATCGGTATTGCCAAAAGAGATTATCTGGCTCGCCAGGTTGGCCCGGGAGGAGTTGCGGTAATGAAACGGATCAAGAAAGCCTTTGATCCGGATGGGATTCTCAATCCCGGGAAAATTTTCTTTGACGATCAGGAGTCCTGAAATGGCCGAAAGGGAAAAACTGGGTAATTTTACCTCCAGTGATGCCCCGAAGTATGAAGATATCCTGCAGTGTATGCGCTGTGGATTTTGCCTGCCAACCTGTCCGACATTTTCTTTAACCGGCCGGGAACGCTCCAGCCCACGCGGCCGAGTCGCCTTGGCTCGTGCTGTAGCCGAAGGCAAACTGGAGTTTAATCAAGCGATGAAAGAGGAAGCTTTCTTCTGCCTCGACTGCCGCGCCTGCACCACCGCTTGCCCGTCTGGGGTTCAAGCCGGGTCACTGATGGAAATTTGTCGTGCCCAGGTCAGTCAACAGCAGCCTTTGCCAAAATGGCAGGCAGGATTCCGTGATTTTGTGCTGAAAAAAATGTTGCCAAATCCGGATTTATTGGAAACTTCCATGCTTCCAGCGCGACTCTATCAACAACTCGGCATTCAGTGGCTGGTGCGTCACAGTAAACTGTTAAAGCTGGGTCCAAAATGGATTGATAAGGCAGAAGGAATGATGCCCGAACTGCATCAGCCATTACGCCAACAACTTCCGGAACTCAGCCCCGCCAAAGGCGAAAAACGCGGTACCGTTGCCTTTTTCCTCGGCTGCGTCATGACCCTGATGTATGCCGAAGTCTCGCGTCAAACGGTCAAAGTTCTCAATCACCAGGGCTTTGATGTCATCACCCCAAAAGCGCAAAAATGCTGCGGTGCTCCGCACATGACCGAAGGGGATCGGGACACAACCCGACAACTGGCCAAACATAATCTTGATTTGTTTATGGACCTTGAGGTTGATGCCATTGTCACCGACTGTGCCGGCTGTGGTGCTGCCTTGAAGGAATATGAAGAGCTTCTTGCTGAACGGGAAGATCATCAGCGCCTTGAAGTGTTCCACAGTAAGATTAAAGACATCAGTGAATTTCTTGCTGAAACAGGTCTTCGTACTGAAGGCCTCAAAGCGATCAACAAGGTCGTTACTTATCACGAGCCCTGTCATCTCTGTCACGCTCAAGGAATCAGCAAGCAACCACGTGATCTGATCAAAGCGATCCCTGGTGTTGAATTTCGTGAAATGAAGGAAGCGAACTGGTGCTGTGGCTCTGCAGCGACTTTCAGTTTGAAATTTACTGAGGCAAGCCAGAAAATCCTCGACCGCAAACTGAATAATGTGGCAGAAACAGAAGCCGATGTTCTGATCACCTCGAATCCAGGTTGCCATCTGCAATTGGCCTGGGGCTTACGTGAGGCGGATATGACTCAACCGGTACAGCACTTAAGTGAACTTCTGGGAGAAGCCACTCCCGATTAAGGCAGAAGCAGGTTACCCAGGTTTCCGAGACGACTTGGGGCCCCGGTTTTCTTCTCCTCACAAAAACCGGGGAATTAAACACAAAGGCCGGCTGAAATTCATTTTCAGTCGGCCTTTGTAACTCTGATTGGTTCAATGCGCAACTGTCTTCAGTGCGGAAGAATAAAGTGCGGTCCATTACTGGGTCGGGATTCCATCATTGCCATTGCCGCCTGAGCAGAAACCGCCGCGCCATAGAGATAGCCCTGCACCTCATGGCAGCCTAAATTGCGCACATAATCAAGCTGCAACAGATTTTCAACCCCTTCAGCCACAAGATTAAGATTTAGACCTTTAGCCATCATGGCGATGCCATCGACAATGCGGGCCTGCTGAGTATTTTCATCGATGTCACGGACAAATGAGCGATCAATCTTCAGTGTATTGACTGGAATGTACTGCAGATAGCCAAGGGAAGAAGCTCCCCGGCCAAAGTCATCAATGGCAATAGAGACTCCATAATCACGCAGCGAATGAATCTTTTTAGCCAGATTTTGCGGGCCTCTCAGCAAGCTCTGTTCAGAAATTTCAATTTCAAAGATATCAGCAGCGAGCTTGAATTCATGCACCGTATGAATAAAACGTTCAACAAAATCGTCCTGCTCCAGCTGAGCGGGTGAAATATTGACTGACACCTTGATTTTCGGCAAGCCCTGCTGTTGCCAGCGGACGATTTCCTGACAAATGCTGCGTAAAGCCCATTCGCCAATGGAAACAATCAATTTTGATTCTTCAGCGGCGGCAAGAAATTCATCCGGATAAAGCAATCCACGTTGCGGATGCTGCCACCGCAGTAGCGCTTCCATGCCAACAATCATGTGGTTTTCCGGATTAACCTTGGGCTGGAAGAAAACCTGGAACTGCTGCTTTTCCAGGGCATAATACATATCCCGCTCAACCGAAATAAAATTGGAGCTGCAGTTCATGGTATCGCTGTAAAAACAGTAGCCGTCCTTACCATTGTCTTTCACCTGGTACATGGCGATATCAGCACTCTGGAGTAAGGTTTCACGAGTCTCTCCATCGATTGGGAACATTGCGACCCCCAAACTCATACTCAGATAGAGTTCATGATTATTAACATGGAACGGTTGCCGTACGGCTTTGAGAATCTTTTCCGCAACCGACGCAACACTCTCTTTCGTCGAGATATTCGGCAACAGCAGGGAAAACTCATCGCCGCCAAAGCGACAAAGGGTGTCTTCGGCCCGCAGACAGTCTAGAATGCGCTCTGAAACAAATTGTAGGACGCGATCACCCATGACATGCCCAAGAGTGTCATTGATCAGTTTAAAACGATCCAGATCCATAAACATCAGCGCAAAATTTTCTCCGGTCCGACGAGCATGAGCAAAGGCCTGGCTCATCCGATCATTAAATAGGGCGCGGTTGGGCAGCCGGGTCAGTAGGTCGTGATAAGCCTGATGATTGATGCGATCCTGAGTCCTTTTACGCCCAGTAACATCCCTGGCGGAGCCTAAGGTTCCAGTAAAGATTTTTTCACCGGTCTGATCTTCTTCGTACATCCCGACGGCATTCAGCTCAACAACTAATTCATAATTATCAAGACTCTGGACACGATCATTCGCTTGATTAACGAGCAGGCGAACCTCTGCACTCTGAGTCGCGCGCTCACCGGCGCGCTGCTCACTGAAAAACTTATGAATTTCATCGGCATTGTGCGCGTGGATAATTGAGGAGAAATGCTTACCAAGCAGTTCATCACGCTTATATCCAAGCAGTTTCTCAACCATGTCATTGACATAGGTGAACACTCCTTGAGTATTGAGCATGTAGATAAAATCGGGAGAATTATTGACAATAAAACGATGGATCCGTTCCGACTCGGTCAATGTATGCTCAGAGCTA
The DNA here is from genome assembly GCA_026193235.1 of Deltaproteobacteria bacterium. GTDB lineage: Bacteria > Desulfobacterota > Desulfuromonadia > Desulfuromonadales > Geopsychrobacteraceae > JAPHSA01. The sequence goes on from JAPHSA010000216.1 coordinate 11,041, forward strand.
ACCAGCAGACGTTTTTGGCGGTAACGTTCCAGTCCCTGACTGACTGTAGTGAGTAGTTCTTCGGGATTATAGGGCTTGCGGACAAAATCAGAGGCCCCTAGATGTATAGCCTCTTTCACCGATGAAAAGGTGGTTTCACCACTGACAACAACAACTTCAAGGTCCAGTTCAGCCTGCTGAATATATTCCAGGACTTCAAGACCATCTATCCCGGGCATCTGCAAGTCAAGCAGGACCAGTTGGTAATCGGCATCCTGAAGCTTGGTAATCGCTTCGCCACCAGACCGGGCCAGAGTGACCTGATAGCCATTAATGCGCAATAATGCCTGCATACTGTGCAGCAAAGACAGCTGATCATCAACAATCAGAACATGTGATTGTTCTGTTATTACAGCTGGTGAATTATTTTGCACCATTGTCGCCTGCACACCTGCTCCTACGAGTCGAAAGGACGATCATCCTTATAGGGAATCTGCACATGAAAGCTCGTTCCCGCTTCTGCTGAACTGTGACAACTGATCTGCCCCCCCAGGTCATCAATCATACTCTTGACAATACTTAAACCAACTCCCCCATACCCGGGGCCCTTGGTGCTGACAACTGGCCGGAACAATTGACTTTGAATCTGCGCCGGAATTCCCGGGCCGGTATCATGAACAATTATTTCCGCATGACGCCCACTCCCGGCAAGGTAATTTTCACGCGTTGAGAGCTGAATCATACCACTACTAGGGACAGCTTCAGCAGCATTCTTAATTAAATTGACCAAGATCTGCTTGATTAAAACCGGATTAGTCGCCAGTTTATCCAGATCCTCTTTTAATTCCAGCTGTACCTTGATCCCTCGCGGTTTTAACTCAGCGGCATCAGTGGCCTCAACCGTGTCCCGCACCAACTGGTTCAAGTCGATACTGTGCTCAGGGAAGTCAGGGATCTCCTGCTGGTTGAGATAATAGTTGATAATATCATCAATGCGCCGAACTTCTTTTTTAATCGCTTCTGTCAGCTCACGGTTTTCATCTTCTTTAAGGACATGATTCAGCACCTCGGCATAATTACCGATAACCGTCAGTGGGTTATTGACCTCATGACTGACTCGGCGCAGCACATTATTTCCTTCGCCAAAACGCTCCTGAACATCCAGCGACATACGAACCATGGCTGCGCTGATAACCTGGCCGAACATTTTAGTCTGTAGCGACTGTAACGACTGCGCGTCCTGTTGCGTATTGATCCCCAGGACCACAACACCCAGAGGATGACCCTCAAAACGGAACGGATGGCAGCTGATGCCGTGACTTTTACACAGGCGCACCAGCAGATGATCGGTGACCGTTAACGGTTGCGTTGCTGCAAAAGAATGGCGCACATCACCATTGCTTAGCGCGCGCGCAACCAGGCTCGCTTCTGCTTCTTGCGGGATCTTTAATTCACCGATCATGCGGGCCTGACCCGTTGCCAAAATACCGGTCAATTGGTTGCTCTGCTGATCGAGGAGCAAAAAGATTGCTTCAGTAGCCGAACTGTTTTCCAGATAAAGATTCCGAGCAATGCGGACAAGATCTTCCGTATTTTCACTATTGGCCAATCGCGCCCGGGCCGCTTCCTGATCGGCCAGCATAAAAATTAATAGAGTCAGGCGATCAATGGTAGAGGTGAAATCCTCACGGATTTTCTCCGGTTTATCGAGAAATTCAGCATAAGCTGGATATAAGCCATGAGCCCAGTCGAAGAGATAATCTATTTCACTTTTGCGCAAACCGAACAGCCGGCCAGCGACAGTTTCCGCTTCCGGGGTCAGGCTTTCTGGGCTTTGGCAAAAATGCTGCGCCATCCGCGCGATCTTGAGCAGCAAACTGCTTTTTTCAATTTGAGCGATATCAGCATGTAAAAAACGCACCGCATCGGCAAGAAAAGAGTCTAGCTGCCATTGGCCAATCAAACTATCAGCGATCTTTAAATGATCGGTCCGGAATTTTGCTTCTTCAACTTGGCACTGGATGGGACTACTCCAGGGATTGACATCCAGCTCAAGATAACTCCCCCCAAAACGTGCAGAGAATGCCTGGATACCCAGATTCAGGAGCAAACCACTGAGCTGTGCTTCTTCAATGTAGGGATAATTGATCGAAGGCGCGAGACAGCGTGCGGCAATTCCTGAAACACGAGAGGAGAACCAGAGCCTGTATTGGAAGGATAGTTCCGGCTCAGTAAAAGTGTGGCGAACGATCTGTTTGGCAGCCTGAAGAGCGATGCCTGTAACCATCGGTACACCCAGATTTTGAATTGCAGATGAGACCGGCTCTGATGCATCTAAGGGTTGCGTGCTGGTTTTACTTGCAGCTAAAATGATTTTAGTCGCAAGAGCTGCATCCTGCAGAGCTATCTCGGCAAGGGGCTGAGCGCTC
>JAPHSA010000275.1 GCA_026193235.1 Deltaproteobacteria bacterium
CTAAGATCTTTCGCGACTAGAATTTTTTTAATCTGGATACTCATAGCGGCCTCCATTCTCTCAACTCATTAACTAAAAGCACCTTCCCTCCTCAAGCATAGCATGCAAAAAGGGAAGGTGCTTACAGACCGCAATATTCAAGCGGCAAGCGCAGCAGGTTGCAGTTTCTTTCTCCGGCGAAATTGAATCCACCACACCAGAACGTAGAGCCCTGCCGCTGGGAAATACATCAATTCTGGCGGTAGCCGGTGACTCGGAACCTGGATGTGCAGGATTTCCTGATCAAAATCGACACCAGACTTCTCAGCAGCACTGGAGAAGATAACATTATCGATGTAGATCTTGCCTTCTTCTTCGCGGGTTTCAAAACCAACACCTGCCAACTTCTCGGCACCGGTCGCTTCGTCTCCGACCGTCAGCATGATGGTCTTGGTGAATTCCTTGCCGCTCATTTTCTCCCCCTTCAGGGTAATCCTCAGGGCGGAGCCGGGATCCATCTCTTCAACATATTTCGCAATCTGGGTTGGCGGCTCTTCAAGCAGGGGTGGGAAAATCTTATCCCAGACAATACCGGGTCGGAACAACAGCAGGGCAACCAGCAGCAGAGCAGCGGTTTCCCAGATGCGGCACTTGACCAGGAAATAGCCCTGTGTCCCGGCAGCAAAAGCCAGCATGGCAAAAACCGCAGCAATGACCACGACAATCAACTGGTACCAATGGTCGATCCCGATCATCAGCAGCTTGGTGTTGAAAATGAACATGAATGGCAGAACCGCCGTCCGGATATCGTAAATAAAACCCTGGATACCTGTCTGAATCGGATCGCCACCGGAGATCCCTGCGGCGGCAAAAGCCGCCAATCCAACCGGCGGAGTATCATCCGCGAGGATACCGAAGTAAAAGACAAACAGGTGAGCGGCAATCAACGGAACAATCAAACCATTCTGTGCCGCCAAGTTGACGATAACCGGCGCCATCAAAGTTGAAACAACAATATAGTTCGCGGTCGTCGGCAAACCCATACCCAGGATCAAGCTGATGATTGCGGTAAAGAACAGAATCAGCATCAGGTTGCCGCCGGAAATAAACTCGACAAATTCGGTCATGACCAGACCGATACCGGTCAAAGTGACGGTCCCGACGATAATACCGGCTGCGGCCGTCGCAACGCCGATACCGATCATATTCCGCGCTCCGGCAACACTGCCGTTAATCAGGTCCATAAAGCCGGATTGAAAAGAAAACTCCTCCCCCTTCATTTTACGGAAGAAGCCCTTGAGAGGGCGTTGGGACAGGAGAATAACAATCATCAACACTGTCGCCCAGAAAGCAGAGAGCGCTGGGGACAAACGTTCTACAACCAGGCACCACATCAACACCACAACCGGGAGGAGATAATAATATCCGGCCTGCGCAGTTTGTCCTAAATGCGGCAGTTCCTTGATTTCAAGATTGGTCTCTAACTCGGGAACCTTGCAGGCGACCCAAAGCAGGAACAAGTAAGCAACCGCCAGCAGCACTGAAACGATATAGATCGTCGCGGCTCCGCCAACCACTTTAATCCAGCCCAAGCCGTAGTAGGTCGCGCCAGCGAGGATAATTAAGAAGAGAATGGTAAAAACAAAAGACAGCAGCCGCTGGGCAATGGTCTTGGTGATCTTCTTTTCCATCCCCTCCAGACCCATTTTACAGGCTTCGAGATGGACAATATAAACCAGCGCCACGTAGGAAATAATCGCGGGTAAAAAGGCATGTTTGATAACTTCAATATAGGAGATGCCGACATATTCAACCATCAGGAAGGCCGCAGCTCCCATAACCGGTGGCATCAGCTGACCATTGGTTGAACAGGCCACCTCAATAGCCCCGGCTTTTTCGGCCTTGAAGCCGACCTTTTTCATCAACGGAATAGTGAAGGTTCCAGTGGTAACAACGTTGGCGATCGAAGAACCGGAAACCAGACCGGTTAAACCTGAAGAAACAACTGCGGCCTTTGCCGGCCCCCCTTTGAGATGCCCTAGGGCGGCGAAAGCAGTGCGAATAAAATAGTTGCCGGCCCCTGCTGATTCGAGCATCGCCCCGAACAGAACGAACATGAAGACCATCCCGGTTGAAACCCCGAGAGCCACACCGAAAACACCCTCTGTCCCCAACCAGTAATGTGACATCCCTTTGGACAGACTGGCGCCTTGATGCGAAATAACATCCGGCATAAATTGACCACCAAAGGTGTAGATACAGAAAATGATTGCCACAACCATCAGCGGTGGTCCCAAAGCTCTGCGCGTGGCTTCAAGCAACAGAATAAGACCTATTACCGAAACCACCAAATCCATCTGAGTCGGGAGTCCGGGCCGAGCGGAGAGTTCCACATAAAAAATATAGAGATAGGCCGCACAGAATGCGCCAATTAATCCCAGCGCCCAGTCCTGTAGCGGAATATAATTTTTCGGCGACTTTTTAAACGTTGGGAACGCCGTAAAGGACAAAAATATCGCAAAAGCCAGATGAATAGCCCGCGCCTCAGAGTCATTGATGACAAAGAAATTGAACAGGAAAGGCAATGGAGAGGCATACCAGAGCTGGAATATTGTCCAGACCAGAGGCACAGCAAACAGCACCTTTTTGGGGAATGACCCGGTCGGATTTCTGGCTCCAGATTCCGACTCGACAATAGCTACAGGATCAAGGTCAGCCGAGGTAGTATTTTCTTTGTCCATAGCAACGAATCCTTCGATGTGATTTGGGCGGATCCCCCACAGAGTTGAATACCTATTCAGACAACAGGGGAAATAACCATTGGCTTCATAAAATAACCTGTAATGAAAAAAAATGCACCGCCGTAGCGGTGCATTTTTAACATTTACATCACAGGATTACATCAAACCTGCTTCTTTATAGTACTTAGCAGCGCCATCATGCAGAGGAGCTGAAAGACCATCTTTGATCATTTCCTCTTTCTTCAGAATGGCAAATGCCGGGTGCAGTTTTTTAAAATCTTCAAAATTTTCAAAAACAGCCTTAACAACATTGTAGATGACATCTTCTGGAACTGTGGCAGAAGATACAAATGTTGCCCCGACACCAAAAGTCTTGGTGTCGGTATCAGTACCACGGTACATGCCACCGGGGATGGTTGCTGTAC
>JAPHSA010000268.1 GCA_026193235.1 Deltaproteobacteria bacterium
GGTGTTCCTCCACTCATTTCGACGGCATCCACTCCAGCTTCTTTCAAGAATTGTGCTATCTGGATCATCTCTTCTGTTTCAAGCCCGCCCTGCAAATAATCTGCTGCATTCATCTTCACGAGGATTGCAAAGTCGTCATGTACCAAACGCCGAATACCGGAGACGATATTGAGGAGAATTTTTGCTCGGTTTTCCGTATTGCCCCCCCACTCGTCAGTTCTGCGGTTGAACAGAGGGGAGAGAAATGTGGAGAGGAAATATCCGTGGGCAGCATGGATCTGGACACCATTGCAGCCTGCCTCTTGAGCCCGTGCGGCGGCCGCAATAAATCCATCAATTGTGTGGTGTATTTCAGCGGGACTCATCTCTTCCGCAGTTTCAACGCCACAGGCCCCAGGCGAAGGTCCCTTTGCCGGTTGGCCTATCAGGCCGGTGTCTGCTCTGGCTCCGGCATGAGCTAATTGGAGGATAAAAACTGCGCCAGCTTGCTGGACGGTATGGGCGATCTTTCGCAGGCCCGACACATGATGGTCTTCTGCCGCGCCAAGTTGCCAGCGACTGGCCCGACCTTCCGGGAGAACATAGGTGTGCCCGGAAATCACAGTTCCGACGCCACCGTTGGCGAGGTCTTCCAGCAGGGTCACAAGACGCAACGTGGAGTTGCCCGCATCATCCGCCAGCCCCTCATGGGTGGCGGAACGGACAATCCGGTCTGGGACAACAAGGCGCCCTAGCGCTGCAGGGGAAAATAAAATGGACATCGAGCCTCTCAAAGATTTGTTGTTTGTATCATCCAGCTGTCAACTAAGACACTACCAGAAAATATTCCAGTTCGATTTTAATCATCCCAAAGATTAGCACTTGTATAGCTACTCCCCTCTAGAGTCCATGCTTGTCCTTTATAATAGCGACGCTGACGATCTAGGTTCTTAATCTGCTGAAGATCATCTCGAGTCAATGATACTTTGGCCGCGTCAAGATTTGATCTCATCCGTTCGGGATTGGTTGACTTTGGAATGACCGCGGCTCCCTTATGAATCAACCAGCTGATGAGGATTTGGGCTGGGGGAACAGAATACTTTTCGGCAAGAGCGATAATGATTGGTTCTTGTAGCAGAATCGGCTCATCTTCATCTTTTAGTCGGTCCGGACGGTCCGGCGATCCGAGGGGAGAATAGGCCGTGAGGAAAATGTTGTTATTTTTACAGAATTCAAACATTTCAGCTTGTTGCAAATAGGGGTGTAGCTCTATTTGATTAACTTCGGGTTTTATTTCTGCCGTGGCGAGAAGGCTCTCCAGCTTTTTGACACTGAAATTTGAAACTCCGATGTGACGGCACAGTCCTTTTCCAACGAGCTTTTCCATCGCCTTCCAGGTTTTTATCAGAGGTAATTCGTCCAGAGGAATTAAGTCTTCAGCGCTTTCCGGTAAAAATAATCCCTTTGTCACCGCTACAGGCCAGTGCATAAGAAAAAGATCGAGAAAATCCAGTTTCAGATCTGCTAGAGTTATCTCAAGGGCCGGTTGAACGTCTTCTGGTGCATGGCAGTCGTTCCAGAGCTTGGAGGTAATCCAAAGTTGATCGCGGCTGACAACACCAGCATTTATTGAGGCGCTGAGTGCTTCTCCAATTTCAGGTTGATTGCCATAAACAGGCGCGCAGTCAATATGACGGTAGCCCAGATTAAGTGCCTTTTGAATGGCAGTCTGCATCTCGCCAGGCTCAGTTTTGAAAGTGCCCAGCCCCAGCATCGGTAGTTCATCAGTATTTTTTAGTTGCAATGTTTTCATGATTTTCTCCCCATCGGTGCTTTTTTCAGTTGAAAGGAGACTCTTTTTATTTTGTTTGTCAAGTTTTCTCATTGACAAGTATGCCATATCTGTTTAATTTGTCATACAAATAAATCAAAAGTATCGCTTGGGAGTGCTAAGAGATGTTGTGTTTGCCTGAAGGAACGATCACAAACAAGAAGAATATTACCGAATACCTCGCTCGTCAAATCATCGGTGGACAGCTGAAATACAATGAAATAATTCCCAATGAGATAGATTTTGCAGCAAAATTCGGCGTCAGCAGGACGATGATACGTGACGTTTTGAAAAATTTAGAAATGAAAGGTCTTATAGAAAGAAAAACTAATGTTGGAACGCGGGTACGGAATATTCAATCATGGAACCTTCTGGATGAAGAGGTTTTGAATTGGAGTGCTGGCCTCCTTACTCAAAATCGCTTCCTTTTATCCCTTTTAGAACTCCGGCTCATCGTTGAGCCCCAAGCTGCTGCCTTGGCAGCTGTGCGCGCCAATGACAGCGATCTGCAGCTTATAAGTGAAAACTTTGCTCATATGTGGAATTCAGGGATGCCCGGCAACGAGGTAACGCTTAATACGGAGGCGGACATCGCTTTTCATAAGGCGATCATAAAGGCTAGCGGTAACCTGTTTATCTCTCAAATCGGAGGCGCAATTCAGGCCGCTCTTCATCACACTATCTACCTGTCAAACAAAGCGAATATAGATCATAAGAAAAGTCTCGACTGCCATCGACGTGTGCTCACAGCCATAGAGAACAGAAACTCCGAAGGAGCATATGCAGGAATGTGTTGTGTGTTGCAGAACACAATTGCAGATATTGGGCTTCAGTCAACCGGTGTCATCTTGTCAGATTTTAGCGGAATGTAGGCGGGGAACGTTTATCCCATAATGCTCCAAAAGTGGAGCCAACAACAATTAAGGAGAGGTTTATGAAGAGTTGGAAAAAGTTTTTCTCAATTGCAGTCATGTTTACTCTTTTTGCTGGGTCAGCTTTTGCGGCTGAGTACAACTGGGCGATTCAAACATCTGGTGCTGCAGGTGATGATGTCACCCGTTTCCTTAACCAGTATGCCAAGTGGGTCGCTGAAGATTCAAACGGGCGTATCCAGATTTCGATCATGCCCGCAGACTCGGTTGTAAAGTACACCGAAACCCTTGACGCCGTTGGGGCCAACATTCTTCAGGGTGATGTCACCGACCCGTCCTATTTTGCAGGCAAGGACCCCGCTTTCTCGTTGATTGGCAACATGGTTGGAGCTTGGAGCGATCCTTCCCAACTGTTTGACATGATGGCAAACGGCGGTGGTTTCCAGATTTTTGACAAACTGCTGAACCGATATAATGTCAAGTTGCTTGCTGTTGCCTGTACCGGTGTTGAAGCGTTTGTTTCTAAAAAGCCGATCAGATCCGTTGCGGATTTCAAAGGGATCAAGCTGCGTGCTCCGCAGGGGATGGTCAACAATGTTTTTACCGCTATCGGTGCCACTCCGGTTAACCTGCCCGGTTCCGAAGTTTACACCTCCCTCGAAAAAGGCGTTATCGATGCGTCCGACTACACCGTTTTTGCTACCAACCAAGCTCAAGGCATGAACGATATCGCTCGTTTCCCGATTTATCCCGGTTTCCACTCCATGCCGACCATGCAGATGACATTGAATCTGGATGTCTGGAATTCACTGCCTGAGGATCTGAGAAAAATCGTCCAGAAGGATGCGATTCGTTTCCGTGATTACATGATTGAGGAACATCATAAGCTTGATGCTAAAGCTGTTGCTGAAGCCAAAGCGAAGGGGATTGAAGTTATCTCCTGGCCTCCATCCGAAGTTGCCAAGTTCCGTGAAATTGCCAAAACCCAGTGGCCGAAATGGTCCAAGTCTCCCACCGCGAAAGAATGGGCTGACGCTGTCGCCAACTATTGGGACTCTAAAAAATGATGTTAACCGGGGCCCCTGCAAAGGGGCCCTTTGTCCAACAGCCCTACTATTATGGAATAGACTATGAGTGAACATGAAGATGCTTTGTTGGCTGCGGCACATACTCCGCTGGATCGACTGATCGTAAAGGTCGGCAATATCATCGCATGGCTGTATGTGGTTGCTGTCTTGATCAGTTTTTATGAAGTTATCATGCGTTATTTCTTTGATTCACCGACTGTGTGGGTTCATGAAACGACGGTTGCTATTGTCGGCATGGCCATGGCGTACGGCGGTATTTACTGTTTCAGCAATGAAAGCCATATTTCCGTGAACTTGGTCAAGGAACGGTTGCCGCTGATCTGGCAAAAAAGAATTTCAATTTTCACCGATATCCTGGTGTTTATTTTTTCCATTGGTGGAGTTTACGCCATGTATTATATGACCTCGCGCGCAGTCCTCACCCCGGCGGGCGATTTTTATATGCAGCGCTCGGGCTCTGCATGGAACAGTGTCTCGGAAACACTAACCAAGATTTTTATCCTCTTCGTTTTCCTGATTCTTGTTCTGCAGGTCTGCCTCCATCTGATCAAAAAAATTCGAACCTACCGGGAAGAGGAGTAACCGATATGCTTGGACTCAGTGCACTTGGAATCGGTTTTGCGACCTTTCTGATCTTCCTGATCATGATGTTCCTGTTGGTGATCGGCATGCCCCTTGGTTTTCTGACCGGATTAGTCGCCCTGTTCTTTACTTTCGGCTGGTTCGGACCCGGTGCCGTCGGCATGATCGGGACCCGGGTTTTTTCCTTTGTGACGGAATATTCTCTCGTGGCGATACCGATGTTTGTGCTCATGGCAAGCATGCTGGATAAAACCGGAGTCGCTCGCGACCTGTATAATGCAATGCGCCTGGTCGCCGGTCGACTCAAAGGTGGTGTCGGCGTGCAGACCATCGTGGTCGCCGCTTTGTTGGCCGCCATGTCCGGCATTATCGGCGGGGAAACC
>JAPHSA010000227.1 GCA_026193235.1 Deltaproteobacteria bacterium
CATAAATATGGCCGATATCACGGTAGCGTCGAATCATCGATTGTACGCCGGCTGGCTTGTGATCCGGAGCCAGAAGGTCACGGTTTTCCATGCCGAGCTCAAATCCCTTAAAAAAAGATTGCCACTCCTCAGAAACCTGTTGCGGATCATCTTTATAGAGTTGGTACTGACTTTCTATCCATTGAGGACTGACATTTTCAATTGTGCTCATGCTTGGGCTCACTCTTCATGTTTTAAGATTTACAGAAAAAAACTTCTCAAGTATAAAGCAGTCACTGATTCATCGCAATAAGGCAATGAAATAAAGGAGATAGAAAAAATATTGAAATTTAATTAATGGTTGTAAATATTATATTGACCCCTGTCGTTCTTTGCTGTTACCCTAGCCAGTGTAAGTTGTCGCACGAAAGGAGTATAGATATGGCAATGGAAGTTTCTGGATCAATGGGTTTTGCCGCACAGGAAATGGCAACCAACAAGGCTCAGGCTGGATTTGACGTTCTGACCAAAAGTTTGGAAAAAACCGAACAGATGCTGACCAATGAGCAGCAGCGCTTAGAAATTGCCCAACAGACTGGTAAAGGGCAGAACCTTGATGTGAAAGCTTGAGGTTGTCCATCGCATAATTTGACAATATTGTCCCTGCATTGCTTTTGAAGCGCTGCGGGGATTTTTATGTCTACTAAGCGACCAGTTCGCACGGACGACCCTGTTCATCCAGGTGGACAAAAGTTACTGAGATACTGAACACTTCTTTTTCGCCCGCTGCTCCGGGAGCATCGGCAAAGACAACAACATTGTAGGTCACCGAAGTTTTCCCCTGCCGGACCTTTTCCGTTCTAAATCGTAGAATCGAGCCGTTTTCGACTCGATGTTTGAAGCGGCAGGCGTCCATGCCGACGGTTACCAGATTGCAGCCGGAATATTCCCGCGAAGCCGCCATCCAGGCATTCTCATCGACCCATTTGAGCATGACTCCACCGAAAAGGTAGCCGTGATGGTTCAAATGTTCCGGACGCACCAGAGTGAAATTATCCATGATCAGGTCTCCTGCTGGCATCATACTGCTCCTCGGCATGATAGGAGGAACGCACTAACGGTCCTGACTCAACATGATCAAACCCAAGAGCCATACCGCTCTCGGCGTAGGCAGCAAACTCTTCAGGGGTGGCATAGCGCTGCACCGGGTAATGAGCCCGGGTCGGTGCCAGATATTGTCCCAGGGTGAGCAGTTGGCAATCGTGCTGGCGCAGATCGTTCATGACCTGAAGGACTTCCTCCCTGGTTTCTCCCATTCCCAACATCAGTCCGGACTTAGTAATTACACTGGAATTCTGACGATGGACTTCGGCAAGCAGGTCGAGAGTGCGTTGGTAGATGGCTTCCGGGCGCACCTGGGCGTAGAGACGCGGCACCGTTTCGACATTGTGGCCCAGAATATCAGGCTGCTCAGCAAGTATTTCACCGAGCGCGGCCCAGTTCCCCTGGAGGTCCGGAATCAGCAGTTCAATCCGGCATTCTTCGGTCCGCTTGCGGATTTCCCTGATCAGTTTCACAAATTGTACAGCGCCACCATCGCTCAGATCGTCCCGGGTCACCGAGGTAATGACGGCATGTTTGAGGTCCAATTCTGCAATTGCTGTAGCCACCTTTGCCGGTTCCCCGGGGTCTGGCGGGGCCAGTTGGCCACTGCCGACGTTGCAGAACTGACAATGGCGACTGCAAGTATTTCCCAGGATCATGAAGGTTGCGGTTCCCTGGCTCCAACATTCTCCCTGGTTGGGGCAGGCGGCACTGCGGCAGACGGAATTCAAACCATGTAAGCGATGATAGCGGTCTATGCGGGTGTAGTTTTCACCGGCAGGAAACTTGACCTTCAGCCAGTCAGGTTTGCGGATATGGTCATTCATTAATCAGCATCCTTATCTGTGTTCAGAGGATTTTCTTCTGCTTTATAAATAACACAGATCCGGTTAGTAACTCTTTGGCAAAAAAACAGGGCCCGACTGTTCGTGACAGTCAGACCCCGTTGTTTGTTATCTTTAAAGCCGCTGCTTAAGCAGGTTCAAAATTGGATTTGTCGACTCCGCAGAGCGGGCAGACCCAGTCTTCCGGGATATCTTCAAAAGCTGTGCCTGGCTCGATTCCGCCATCGGGATCGCCAACAGCCGGGTCATAGATATAATCACATACAACACAACGATACTTCTGCATTGGAACCTCCTGTCTGGGTAAAATAGCTTTAACGGTTGGGGAGATTATCAGACCGAATAAACTATTACAATACCGGTGATGATTATTTTTTACCGATAAACCTACGGTCTTAGTTCAACATCTCCATGACAGCTTTGACGGACTTTTCAATTCCTTCCGCGGCTTCGCTGATAGTTCCAGCCAACATGTATGCCGGAGAGGTGATAATTTTATTTTTCCGGTCGATAACAAATTCGTTGACCGGGC
>JAPHSA010000081.1 GCA_026193235.1 Deltaproteobacteria bacterium
AGGATTGATTTCAACAGCCTGGTCGAGAATGCCAAGCAGATGATAAGCACACATGATTTCACCCTTATTGATGGCAGTGGTGGCATCATGTTGCCGTTGGCGGGCGGGCTGCTGATGAGTGACTTTGCCGCCATGCTGAAGTTGCCGCTTGTTGTTGTTTGCCGCCCCGGCCGTGGGACGATCAATCATACGCTTCTGACCTTACTGGCTGCCAGATATATGGAGATACCAGTTGCCGGATATCTGATCAATGACATGCCGGAGGATAAAACCCCGTCTGAAGAAACCGCCGCACATAGTCTGGCCGTTATGACGGGCGATGAACTGCTTGGAATTCTGGATTCGGTGTCCGGAACGGATCAGCGGAAAGTTGAACTTCTTGCAGAGCAAATTATGGCGCTGAGAACCTATTCCCTGCTCAGGCCGCACCTGCCGGAACGCTTACCTGCAGAGCCAAAGATAAGTTGAGGTATTACTGCTCTTTTTTACGACCGCACTGCGGGCAAAACCGCCATCGGTTATCCGTCATAGCCTGACCGCAGGAGCAGACTGAGTGAGCTTGATTGCTTTCTTTCGCGTTTTTTATAAAGAATAAAACCGCACCGACCAGCAGGTTGCAGCCGATTAAAGCCAGCACGACCGGGCTTATGGACATCAGCATCGAGACTGTGCAGCGCCCGCTCCGATACGACCAGTAGTTATACACTACCAGTAAGGCGGCGAGGATAAAGCCGCCCGTCAAAAGCTGTCGTTTCCAGTTTTTTGTCATCGCGTTTCCTGTCGCGATTGCTGCCCGCAATAGGGGCAATACCGGTGCCCCAGATGCGTTTTCTGGTGACAGGCGGAACAGGTCCGGGTTAAGCGTTCCTGGCAGTAGGGACAGACTCCCCAAGCCTGATTGACCTGTTTACCACAGCCCGCACAGGAATATTCAGCCTCATCGATCGTTTTGCGAGACCAGCTCAGTTCGCCGGACAAGCGCCAGATCAAAAGCCCGAGAATAATCAATAATAATAAAATCATAGGCCAATCGCCTTAATCAGAAGCCGGAGTTCTTATCGTTCTGTTTTGAGAATTATATCAGGAACCGTGCCAAAGCCGGCCGGGTTAAAGCGCCCGTGTTTTCTGCATCCTCAAGCTGCAGTTAAGCATGGTGTTGAATAATCAACAATCCAGCTGTTGAGTTTTATCCAGGGTTTCCCGGATTCTGGTTAACAATTCAAGGGGTTGAATCGGCTTGTTTAACAACATAACCCCTTCCCTCACCAACCCCTGCTCGCGTAAAGAATCAAACGTATAACCACTTATGAAAATCACCGGGACCTCGGTTTTCTTTCTGATCTCCTGATAAAACTCAGGGCCCTTGATGCCCGGCATGACAACATCGGAAAGCACCAGGTCGAGCTCTGATTTTCTTTGATCCAGCGCCGCTAATGCCGCTTCAGCACAGTCAGTGTCCACGACCTGGTAACCCACTGCAGTCAGAATGCTGTGGGTTGATTCGCGGACCAGGGGATCATCCTCCACTAACAGGATGGTTTCATCCCCACCCGGGAGTTTGCCACTCAGCGGCACTGCCTGAGGGGTCACCTGTCGGTCGGTCAGCGGTAAATAAATCTTAAAGCACGTGCCTTCCCCGGGGACACTCTCAACCAGAATGTAGCCCTTATGCTGCTTGACAATTCCCCAGGCCATTGCCAGGCCCAATCCGGTGCCTTTGCCGGTATCCTTGGTGGTAAAGAAGGGATCAAAAATCTTCTGTTGAATCTCTTTCGGAATACCAACCCCGGTATCTTCAACGGTGATCATTGCGTACGAACCCGGTTCTCCGTAACCATGCATCTGGCAGAAACTTCGATCAATTTCGGTCTGCATGGTTCTCATTGTCAACTGCCCCCCACCGCGCATGGCATCGCGCGCATTTGTTGCCAGGTTGACCAGCACCTGCTCCAGCTGTGAAGGCTCTGCGAGGACAACCATATGTTCCGCCGAAAGAATCAGATTTTTTTGAATGCTTTCGCCAATGACCTGGCCGAAGATGTCCTGGACGTTGAGAATCAGTTGATTCAGATCAACCGGGGTTGAGGGTTCAGATTTTTTGCGGCTGTAGGCCAGAAGCCCATGGGTTAATTTTGAGCCCCGCTCTGCAGC
>JAPHSA010000192.1 GCA_026193235.1 Deltaproteobacteria bacterium
AACTGGTTTGCAATCATGCCCTCGGGAACATCGAAAGGGTTGTTTTCAAGCAGTACCGTCATCAATCCTTCCTGTAATTGACCATCAATCCGTTTTTTTTCCTCGGCAATAGAATTTTCTTTTATCCTCTCTTTCAATTCGTCAAGATTTTCTGCATCCAGTTCCTTTGCCAAATCATCATCAATATCGGGAATGATTTTTTCTTTGATTTCTTTAAGCAAAGTTTTAAAAGTTGCAGACTTACCAGCTAATTCTTTTGCGCCATAACTTTCAGGAAAAGTGACTTCAACATCTTTTTCTTGATCCCGTTTCATCCCGATCAATTGATCTTCAAAACCCGGAATAAAGCTATTAGAGCCCAGCTCCAGCTGGTAGTCCTTGGCAGCACCATTTTCAAAAGGGGTATCATCGATAAAACCTTCAAAATCCATGATAACTGTATCTCCCACACGTGCTTTTTTACGACTTGTGACCTCAAGCAGAACTCGCGATTCCGCCATCTGTTGAAGTTGCTTTTCGACAGAGCTTTCATCGAAAACAAATTTTTCTTTTTCCAGGCTCAGCTTGGTATAATCCTTGGCAACAATCTCAGGCCGGACTTCAACCTCTGCTTCGTAGTTGAAAGTCTGCCCTTCTTCAACAATTCCCGCCTGCGTAACCTCAGGTTGGGAGACCGCTTCTATTTTATTCTCCAATAGTGCTTTATAGAGGCTGTTGTTGATCAATGTCCCTGCGGCATCATTCTGAGCCCTTGGACCGTATTGCTGCCGTAAAATGGTTTTCGGCACTTTACCCTTGCGAAAGCCTTTGACAACCGCTGTTTTAGCAATTTTTGCATAAGCCTTGGTCAACTCTGATGCAACAGCATCGGCGGCAACTTCAATAAAGAGCTTCTTTTTAATAGAACTCAGTTCCTCAACCCGTACGTTCATTTTCAATCCTTCCTGAAACAAATTTTAGTCTTAAAGCAGAGAATAAAGACGACATATATTAATCACGTAAAAGTGGTTAATTTTGAATGGTGCGAGAGGGGGGACTCGAACCCCCACATCATAGGATACTGGTTCCTAAGACCAGCGCGTCTACCAATTCCGCCACTCTCGCAGGAGACATAACTTCAAAGTAACAATGCTCACCTCCCATACCCACCCGGTCTGACGGGCTAACTGGATGTGGAAGGTGAGCATCGTTTTAAAATGGGGTGAGTGAAGGGGCTTGAACCCTCGACAACCGGAGCCACAATCCAGTGCTCTACCAACTGAGCTACACCCACCAGAAAAACTTGGCCATGTTACGTAAACAGGCCAATCTTGTCAAACCTAAAATGGCGCGCCAGGAAGGATTCGAACCCTCGGCCTACGGATTAGAAGTCCGTTGCTCTATCCAACTGAGCTACTGGCGCATAAATTCACTGAAATCACCAACAGATTCAACCGTTAGCAGGCTGCGTTTCTAGCATGCACACAGAAGATATGCAAATAAAATTTAAGCTTTAAATCGATGCTTTTGGCTATCAAAGCCTGGACATACCGTGCGTTAATCTTGATCTACTTTCCCCTCGGCAGAAGGATCGCCAGAGAATACATCAAAAGGCAATTTTGAATCGCTTGCGGCATGGTAGTTTTTACTCCCCTCATCATCAAATGAAGTATCTTCAGTGAAGGGATCTTCCTCTCTAAGCACCGGTACGGAAGTCAGATTCATAGTTCTCTGTAACAAGTCAAAAGCCATGCCAAACCCCGGGTCTTCGCCAAAGGGATCTTGAGTTGTTGGCTCTACATAATTTTCAGACTTTAACTCAGGATCCTGCTCAAAAGGATCCCCTGTTTTACTGGTCGTCCGTACGTTCTCACCGGACAGCAACTCACTCAAAGACAGCGCGCCCTGAGAACGCTCCACCAAATCGAAGGTGTAAAGTAATTCCTTGACCAAAGACCTGGGTTCAGGCAGCTTTTCTCTGTATAAAACAGTTAACTGATCCAGCCAATCGGCAGCTAATTCGACCGTCTCTAGCTCCAATTTATTGGGAAGAGTTCCCGCGCTTGAGCACCTGAGGAAAAGCTCTTCCAAGCGCCCTGCTATCAAATAAAAAGAATCAGTTTCAGCCTCTGCTGCAATTTGCACAAAACGCTTGCTTGCCTCCGTAACAACCCTAATGCTTGTCAGATCAGGGCTCTGCAAATAAGCCCTCGCAGATTTCAGGTATTCTTCGCAGTGCAAGAGAAATTCTCGACTAGCATCTGATTGTTCGTCCATTTATCATCTCCAATTAAAAAGCGGATTTTTCATAAATATAGCATAAAAATAATAATTTATTAATCAAAGAGTCTGCAATGAAAATCTAATCGGCACCCTGACAAGACTGTCTATTTCTATTCCACCAAAAGTCGTAGCAGGCTTAAAAATCCAGCGTTTTAGAGCTTTTTGTGCTGCATTATCAAGGCTGCGATATCCTGAGGAGGTCAGCATCTGCAACTGCCCAACCCGACCA
>JAPHSA010000180.1 GCA_026193235.1 Deltaproteobacteria bacterium
AGATGCGTATTTCATCTCTTCGGCAACCCGGCCATCCTGAATCTCAGGATCCGTGGTTTTGCGTCACCAGATTGCTCTGGCTTTGCCCTTTCGGAGTTTAAATTTAATTTTGTCGTTAAGATTAAGCCAACGAAGAATCTTTTAAATAATAAAGCCTGGCAAATGCTTGGCTGACCGCTTAATCTTAAATAATTCTCAGTAAAATTACATAATCTATTTTATTTTGTCAAGTTAAGATTTGCATATAGCATGAGACTATTGCTGGAGGGCCTACTCAAGGTGGCGCGTAGTAAGGGGTACCCCGGGCACAAAAAAGGACTTAACCAAATCGGTTAAGCCCTTTTTTTTATTGGAGCGGGAAACGGGACTCGAACCCGCGACCTCAACCTTGGGAAGGTTGCACTCTACCACTGAGTTATTCCCGCAAATAGTGTGCGCAGTATAGTGACCGCACTTCTTTGTTGTCAAACAGTAATTTGTTTTTTAAGCCACTTTGAAGCGCCTTGTTTGGTCGCGAAATCCCCTTTAATTTCGGCATTTTTAAGTCTATGTTGCCAGAGTCCGATATGTGGTCCATACGGAAGATTGATGATTTCCGCGACTTCCTGCCCATTCAGCAGATCAGGCACCCGACCAATTTTTTGTTCAGCTACGAAAGCCTGGTGGCGGTACAGGGCCTGTTGATAGGTAAACTTATTTTGGCAGACCCCCCAGTAGAGCATTTTTTCTAAAGAATAGGGTTCCAGAAGTTCAACAGCAAGCGCCTTAGCCCTTTTGCTTTGCGCGACTTCTTGCAAAGAAAAGGTTTCCTCTACCTCAGCGCCCTTGCTGATTAACTGTTCGACAAGATGCTGTTCAGAGCGACTGAAGCGTAAAGTTTTATGCAACAGTTCAGGCAGTTTGTCCGGGGAATATTGCTGCAATAAGTTCACTAAGAGAAAAAGAGTGGTATTCGACAGAGAATCGGGCCTGCTGTCTTCTGACATAGATATTTCAATGGTCCGATTGATCTGTGCCAGTTTCATTTGCAAATCATTCAGCTGGTCAAAAGCTCTGGAATGATTCCAATTATCCCCAGGTGATCCAAAAAGTTCTTTTAACAAGCCGGTCTCAACAAGCAGCTCAAGTCCTTGGACAGGACATTCAGACGAAAGAATTTTGAGGAATTCGTCTTTGATTCGCTCTCCGGCAACCGAAGACAGCAGGCTGGAAAATTTACTCATCAGCGTCAGTGTTGAAGCTGCACAGTCAAAACCGAGGGTCACAGCATGCCTGATCCCTTTGAGCATGCGCAAAGGGTCGTCGGTAAAACTCTGTGAGGAACATACGCGCAGCAGTTTTTTCTGTAAATCGACCTGCCCTTTGAGGGGGTCAAACAGTTCTCCATGTGAAAGCTCAGAGTCAATTAAGAGTGCAAATGAATTAATGGTAAAATCGCGCAACTCAAGATCTTCTATTATGGTTTCTGCCCGAAGGGGTGAAAAATCGACATGTATTTTACTATTAAGGAGAACACGACTCTGAAATCTGTCAGCATCGAGCCAAAACCACCGGCCATGGACCTTAGCAGCCCATGTTCTGGCGAGCTGTGTCGGATCTTCGGTGCTGCAGATGTCGATATCGGTAATAACACGATCAAGCAACAGATCACGCAAGCAGCCACCGACTAACCAGAATGGCTGATTGGCTCGTTCTATATCCTCAACCAAAGAAGATAAAGCTGCATTCTGATGAAAGATTTCGGCAATGTTCTTTTGCAGGTTGCAGTTCATGTTACCCGAAATGATAAAGACTCATGTCAGCAAGCCTCTTATGATTCCTTTTTAAGCTGTTCTTCACTTCGGTCAGGGCTTTTGTCGTTTTCTGACGAAGAGGAAGGCGCGCCCTGGAGTGGCTGATTTTTCTTTTGCCGGGCTTTATTGACCAAAAAAAGAATCCCATAGGTAATCAACAGTGTCAGTGCGGTAAAAAGGATATCAGCAAAACGAATCGGTTCCATGCGTTACCCCTACTTTGGAGCGAGAATGCGGCTTAAGGCTTCCTGCGCAAGCTGATGTTTTTTATCCAGCGTGGCGGCGGCACTGAAAGCCTCGAAAGCGCCTGTTTCATCATCACATTTTTCCCGACATAAACCCAGCAGATAATAAAAGTCCGGGTTGGGAAGTTCCCGCGTCAGATCTCCAACGGTATCGAGCTGTTCAAGAATTTTTCTAGCATCCTCAAATTCTTCCAGATTAATGTGCTCTATTGCTGCGGCAAGGGTTTCAAGGCTGTCAGTCAGAGGCTGATCGGGGACGTTTGAAGCTTCGATTCGGGCAAGCCTGGCAGTTAATTCCTCTTTACTGTCACCATCTTCAAGTTGCTTGACAGCTATCTGCCAATAGAGGCGTGCTTGATGATAAATACCGTTTAAATAGCAGACCTGCCCAAGATGGTTGAGATTGCTGGTATCATTCGCGTTGACCCTGCGCGCTTTTTCAAGCCAGCTGCGCGCTTCTTTCAACTGAAATTTAATTTGCGCAAGTTCGGCGTAGTGTAAACCCAAATCAAAATAGGCAAGGCCAATTTTATGGAGCAGACCAAAATTATTGGCATCAAGGTAGTTAAGAATTTTTAGCAGCGCAATTTTTCTTTTAAGGCCCTCAGGTTTAATCTGTTTTACATCGAGGAGAATCAATTGTGAACCGATATCGGAAATCAGAAACGGATAGGCTTGTTTAAGAATTTTAGCGTAATCCTCGGCATGCTGACAGTATGGAAAACGACATAGGTAGTCGTAAAGACCGTCGCCGATGGCCTTTTCAGTCGGTGAAGATGAATCCTGCAGATCTGTTGTTCTTATCGGTAATGGGATTTGCGGAATCGTGATTTCAGCGTCTTCGCCGATCGTCAGGGACATCCCCTTGGGTGCTTCCCAAAAGCGAAATTGAATAGGATCAATAGGTTCATTCTTTTCATCTAACATTTTGCTGTCCTCATGTTTTTTCGGCAATTTAGCTGAAAGAAGAATATTAATCAACGAATCTGAGCAATTACATGGAGAAGGTTGTCTAAAAAAATAGAAAAGGATGAAGTCGAAACTTCACCCTTTCTGCGTTACCCCTCAGGATAACAGGTACTCAATTGTATTAATGGCTGGGGCGCCAGGAATCGCCCACTTTGTCACCAGCATCACGCCGGCTCCTGCGTCGGCTCCCCTACACTCGCTGACGCGAACATCCTGTCCGCTTTTCTGACATTCAGTCAGCGCTCGCTCCGC
>JAPHSA010000247.1 GCA_026193235.1 Deltaproteobacteria bacterium
CATGACCCAGGCTATTCTGGATGAGGGTTTCGGTAACTGTACCAACCACTATGAGTGTGAAGCTGCATGCCCGAAAGGGATCAGCGTCAAGTTCATTGCCAAGCTCAATCGTGAATATCTCAAAGCGATGGTGCCAAGCTCGTCATATGAATAAGATAATTAATTAAAATTGTAGTGTCCAATTTGCCGGGCGGATCTTTTGATCCGCCTTTTTTTTTGTACCCAAAACAAAAAAATTAAGGCATTATAACTATACCTTTTAGCTGTAAATCACCCTGAATGTGAACCTAAAACTCAATGAATCGATGGTTGCCGAAAAAATCGCTGAACAGCCTGCATGCTCACAGGGAATTACTGGACATTCCACAGGTGGCTCTCTTGCCCTTTGGCCTGCAGCATTCCAACGGTTTTATCTCTCTGACCGATCATCACAAGGCCATTCACCAATTCCGGCACACGATTGAAAATCAACTCGAAATATTAAGGATCTCACTGGATGTTTCTTCTGTGGTTCTGTTGTGGGTTGGACCGACAAAAACACAACTGCTCAATTATGCGCATTCGAGCATCTATCCGGACTTGCTGTCGGGACCATTCGACTGCGCCGCCGGAATTATTGGGGGACTTAGAGAAAATATCGATTTAGCTTTTTCACCCTATCGTCCTGGTTCTCCTGCTATTCCTTACTATTCTTCTGCGGCTCATACCGGAAGTTTTTATGCTCAGACGATATCTATTGAGGGTATCGATAGCCACGAGAAGGTTGGAATTCTCTGTGTCGATCGTTCCCTTAAGGAACAATGGACTCAAGCTGAACGCTCACTGATCTCTTTGACTCGAGAGCAGATTACATCAGCCCTGGTTTTATCCCGTGATCATCTTTTTGCAGATTTTGAACGGCAGACCCTGCAACAGGTTTTTAACGGGATTCGGATATTGAATTCAGCTCTGGATTCAGACTCCGTTTATGCTGCTGCAGTCCAAGCACTAGGACATGTCGTTGAGGCGGATGTTGTTGCTATAGGCTCCATTCATAAAGATTTCTTGGATCTCAACTTTCTTTCGACCCAATCCGTTGCAGAACTGAGTCAAGCCAGATTCCCACTTGAAGATTCTATTGTTGGCCAGGTTGTGAAATATCGCCGCACGCTACCAGAAACAGGTGACTCATCTGGGGCGGCGCAGGTGATAAACGGATTTTCGTTTTACGATAGGTTCAGATCTGTGCAGGTTGTCCCGCTGTTTCAAGAGGATGGACCGGTGACTAAAGTTATGATTGTTGCTGCGGAAAAAAAGGATCAGCTCCCACGAAATTGCCGCGACATGATTGAGATGGTCGCCGCTCAGGTTGCCATCAAACTCGACCTGGCCAGGGCCCATGACCAGATTAATAATATGGCAATCACGGACACCTTAACTGGCATTGCCAATCGGAGAGCCTTTCAGCGCGGATTCTCAGCTATGTATGAGCGGGCTTTACGGCGTGGCAGCGCTTTTAGTTTGATTATTGGTGATATTGACCTGTTTAAAAGCATTAACGATACCTTTGGTCATCCATTCGGAGACCAGGTGATTCAGCAGGTGGCCCGGCAGTTGACTGATGTCGTCAGGGTGGGTGACTTGGCTGCGCGCATAGGTGGAGAGGAATTTGCCATTTTATTGGAAGATACCGATGGCAGAGGTGCTTTGGAGGTCGCAGAGCGACTGCGTCAAAAAGTTGAAGGGCTACGTTTGACGTTGCAGCAGAAAAGAGTTCCGGTGACTATTTCTCTCGGAGTAGCAGCCTTTCCCCGCGACACAGAAGATCAGGAGAAATTATTCAGTTGCGCTGATCAGGCGCTCTACCAAGCCAAAGAAAGCGGGCGTAACCGCTCTGTGCGCTGGGGAACGCTCTGAAGATTATGTGCCTCGCGGCTAATACTTTTTGAATAGGAGGGTGCTGAACTCATCAAGCAGGCGGCTGCAGATCAACTCACAGCCAAGCCCTTGATATTTTTTCTTCACGTCAAAGTTGTATTCCCAAAGTATTCCGGATAAGAGAATATAGGCCCCGGAAGCCGTTTTGTTGACCAGATCATTCGCAATATTGAGCAGAATGTCACCATAGATATTGGCCAGAATTAAATCGAACTGCTCCTCGTGCAACGTATTCAGAGTGCCACAAAAATGGTTTATCTGATTGTTAACGGCATTAAGTTGACAATTGTTCTGACAACTTTGTATGGCGACGGGATCGATGTCGACACACCAGGCCTGGCTGGCTGAATTTAATAATAAGCTGGCAATCGTCAAAATCCCCGTACCGCTACCTAAATCAAGAATTTTATGAATGTGATTGATTGGGAGTGTTTCCAGAATTTCCAGGCAACTCCGGGTCGTTTCATGCTCTCCAGAGCCGAATGCCCCACGCTCCATGACCAG
>JAPHSA010000100.1 GCA_026193235.1 Deltaproteobacteria bacterium
TTCAGCGAATAGCAGCACATATCGGATAATTTAAAAAAACCACGCGGTCCAGTAGTATTGTGTTTTTTCTCAGCCGCCCGTCTCTCAGTCCAGGGGGAGGACCATGCCCTCGCCTCCACCATTTTTCCTCGAGGCGATAAATGACCGCAACATCGGAAAAAACAGGATGAACAGAGTTGTGATATTGATTCCTAACGTCAGCGGTCGTTCCCACATAAACGCCATGGATTCGTCATAGATTAACAAGGCGCGACGCAGATTGTCCTCCATCAGGCCGCCGAGGATAAAACCGAGCAGCAGCGGCGCCATTGGTAAGTTCATCATCCGCAGGGCCATGGCAGCAATACAGAAGAGCACCATCATCAGGATATCAAAATCGTTGAAGGTGACCAGATAAACCCCCATCAGCGAAAAGAACAGAATCATCGGCACCATCAAATTGCGTGGGATTGCCAGCAACCGGGCAAAGTAAGGAATCAATGGCAGGTTGAGGATCAGTAGAAAAATATTGCCGAGGTACATCGACATGATGACCCCCCAGAACACCTCGGGGCTTTCGGTAAACATGCGCGGGCCCGGCTCAATGCCGTAAGCAATCAACGCACCGAGCATGACCGCAGTGGTGCCGGAGCCGGGAATTCCGAGGCAGAGCAGCGGCACGAACGAGCCGGAACTCGCAGCGTTGTTGCCGGCCTCGGGCGCGGCCAGACCGAGTAAGCTGCCCTTGCCGAACTGCTCCCGATCTTCCGGCTTGGCCAGATTGCGTTCCATACCATAGGCCATGAAAGAACCGAGGGTCGCCCCGGCACCGGGCAGCACGCCGATGATAAATCCGAGCAGTGAGGAACGACCGATAGTTGGAGCAATCTTTTTAAACTCCTTCTTAGTCACCTTGAGGCTCTTGAAGCCTATCATTTTGGGTTTAAGACTGTCAGAAGATTCGTCCCGCTTCAGAACAATCGACAGCGCTTCCGTCAAGGCAAAAGTCGCCATCGCCAGCAACAGGAACTCGATGCCGTCAAGCAATTCCAGCGAACCAAAGGTGAAGCGTTGGACCCCGGAGGTCTGATCGGTGCCGACCGTAGCCAGCATCAACCCGAGCACCACCATCAGCAACGCCTTAAGCACCCCACCCCGTCCGGCAAACGCAGAAACGGCCGTCAGGCCGAGAATCATCAGCGCAAAGTAGTCGGCCGATTGAAAACTGGTTGCCACACTAGCCAGCAGCGGGGCAAAAAACATCAGCATGATGACCGATATCGTCCCGCCAGAAAATGATGCATATGCGGCAACCGCCAAAGCCTTGCCGGGATAACCCTGACGCGCCAGTGGGTAGCCATCGAGTGCCGTGGCAACGGTTGCCGCTTCGCCAGGGGCATTAATCAGAATTGAGGAGGTCGAGCCACCGAAAATAGCACCGTAGTAAACCCCGGCCAACAGCACCATCCCGGTGGAAGGATCCAGACCGTAGGTCACCGGAATCATCAGTGCAACTGCGGTGATCGGCCCCAGGCCCGGTAGCATGCCGATCAGGCTGCCCATAAAACAGCCGAACAGGACCATGGCAATATTCATCGGGATCATCGTGGTACTGATCCCGGTCAACATGCCGTTAATCATTCCATCCCACATTATAAGATCCCCAGCATATAGAAAAGTTCACCTGGCGCAATGTACACACCAAGCAGGGCCGACATGACAAACCAGAGCCCAACCACCAGGGGTATGGACGCCAGCAGCATACGCTTGATCCGTCGCTCGCCGAGGACATAGAAGCCGCCCAGCAGGAACAGAATCGAGGAGATGATAAAACCGAGCCATTTCATCAGCAGCCCGTAGAGGATCATTCCCACCACCAGCAGGATCGCCGTTTTCCAATCCATGCCCCGGGTCTCAGCGGCAATACTGTGTTTCCCTGTGGGGTCAGCCGTCGGTAACACCAGAATCAACAGCGCGAGGATTATTCCCAGTACCGCCAGGGCGTACGGCATGGTCCGCGAGGTAAAGAACTCGCCTTGGGCGATGAAGCTTAAGGGGATTTTGAGTGCCAACAGTCCGTAGGCCATTGAAAAGAGCAACATCACCAACGCTCCCAGCTTTTCCCGTGCCATGTAGAAGCCTTTCATTCAACAATCAACTTGCCCCCCCATTGCGGGGGTGGCAAGTTGATTTTATTATAATTATTTCATTTACTTGATAAATCCAAGCTCACGCATTATATCGCCGATCGCTTTTTCCTGACCTTCGAGAAACGCATTGAATTCGACACCTGGTTTATAGAGATCCTGCCAGCCGCGCTTATCACGGATTTCCGCCCACTCCGGAGTGCTGTACATCTTCTTCAACAGATCACGATAGGCCTGAGCCTTTGCTTCAGGGAGTCCCGGAGCGCCGAAAAAACCGCGCCAGTTGGCGAAAGAGACGTCAACCCCGGATTCCTTGACCGTTGGCACGTCAGGTGCCTGCGTAAGGCGCTCATCAGAGGTAACGGCAAGAATCCGGACCTGCCCCTGCTTAGCCAAGCCAAGAGCCTCACCGAAACCGGTCGAGAGCATCTGAGTATCACCGGACAGCAACCCCGCCATCGCTTTGCCACCGGCATCGTAAGGAACATAGACCAGATCCAGAGGATTAGCACCGGCACCCTTGATGATCATGGCCGGCACCAGATGATCCATACCGCCCTTAACCGAACCACCAGCGACCTTGACCGAACGGGGATCTTTTTTAAAATCGGCCAGGACTTGCTCTAGAGTTTGATATTTTGAATCATTTGCAACCACCATGGCCGCATAATCGGCAATAACCGCAGCAATCGGGGTTAGATCGCGGAAAGATTGAGGAAAAACACCGGTTAAAGAACGGATAATGATCGGAGTTGAATTAACCAGCATAGTTCCCTGTTGACGTTTTGCCGTACTGATCAGGTGATTCAGCGCCTTTCCCCCACCGCCACCGGACATGTTTTCAAACGAGGCTTCCTCGATCAGACCGGCATCACGTAACGCCTTACCAACACCGCGTGCAGTTCCATCCCAACCACCACCGGCACCCCCGGGAATCAGAAAGTGTATTTCTTTGACCTCAGCCGCAGCCAAAGTCACGTTGACCGGCACAGCAAAGCTGACCAGCGCCAATAACAACATCAAACGTCCCAACCAAATTTCTCTCATCACTCTCTCCTCATCTGCTAAAGTTCAGTACTATTACCGAACAAACCACGACACAATCCCCTAGGCGAGGCTTGCAGCGTATTAGAAAAACAGGATATCACCAAATAGAACAGTGTAAACAATTGAGACATAATGGCTTTTTGCTTCATTAAAATCATTTTGTTCATACTGTTCACGGTCAAAAGTCATTTATCGAAACAAAAGTTGGAGTATCCGCCCCAACAGGGGAACAACCAGGAATAAAGTGAAAATTCTGATGGTATGCAGCATGGCCACGATATCAGTTTTATACCCTTCGGCCTGCGCCATCAGGCTCATCCCGGACATGCCGCCAGGGACCAGACCGAACAGCGCCGTGGGGAAATCGATAATACCGAGACGCCCGGCGCCATATGCCAACAAGATGGACCCCAGAAGAAGGACGATGGTACTGAATATCGCTAGGGGCATGATCTGCGGGATCAGTTCAAGGCTCGAGCGATCAAACGTCATTCCCAGCGTAATCCCCAGGACAATCTGGATGCCGGTGGAAAGATTTTCGGGAATAACAAAGCTGCCTGGAATCAGCACCGCAGTCAATGCTGTTCCAAGCATGGCACCAACAATCGGACCACCCGGTAAATTCATTTTCCCGGCGAGCAATCCTCCAACTGTCCCGGCCAGAATCACCAGAAAAATCCGTTCCATCATTCAGTCCTTTTCCAGATCGCGTTTCGTCTGCCCGGTATATGTCCAGAGGTATTCTTTCGGCATCGGACCCTTATTACGACCACCCTGCTGCATCTGCTCCCAGGCATGGGCGAGGATACCGACCGAACGTGAAAGGCAGAATAGCCCTCTTGCCAGCTGTGGGGGAAATCCAAGTTCCGCATAAATAACCGCCGTTGCTCCGTCGATATTCATCGGAATCCGTTTCCCTTTTCTTTCCATGATTGCCTCTTCAACGGCCCGGCCGATAGCGGCGATGCGGCCCGAAACAATACCTTCGGCGGCTGCTTCGTCGACCAGTTCCAGCAATCGCGGTGAACGGGGGTCGACGGGATGAAAGCGATGGCCAAAGCCGGGGACGAAACCTCCCGAACCCAGCACTGCATCAACAACTGTGGCTGCCGCTTCGGCAAGAGGGACGCCTGTTTCATGGCGCTGGAGAATGTCCTGATAGAGTTCAATCGCCTGTTCCCCAGCGCCGCCATGAACATCTCCCAACACATTGACCGCAGAAGCCATGGCGTTATTCAGGCCGACACCACAGGTCGCCGCCATTCTGGCGATGGCAATACTGGGCGCATGGGGACCATGATCGACTGCCGACATCAGTGCCGTATCAAGCAATTTGGCAGCACCAGATTTCGGCAGTTCACCGCGCAGCATCAGCCAGATCATTTGCGAAAAACCGACATTGCCGATCAATTCCTCGACCGGATAGCCGCGAAAACGAATCATCCCCGGCTCCATTTCAACAATGTCCGTTTGCCACCAGTCGCTTACTCTGGAATCCTGCTGTTTTTTCTCTGTCATCATCAGACCACCTTTTCCTGGCGCAATGCCGCTATTTCTTCTGCCGTCAAACCGAGATCTGTCAGAACTTCTTCAGTATGCTGCCCTAGCAGCGGAGGAGGAGTATCTACCTGAGGGGACAATCCATTCAATTTGAAACCGGGTCGAAAAACCTCAACTTTTCCGACCTGAGGAACAGCGTCAAAACGGCCAATCATCCCCCTGTTGCGCAGATGTGGATGGTTTAACGCCTCGGGGACCGACAAAACACGCCCAGCCGGGACCCCTGCAGCAGATAGCTCTTCTTCCCAATCGGCAGCAGATTTGCCTAACAGGGCCCGTTCCAGAGTATGCTTCAGCTCTTGACGGTTCTGCAACCGACCCTGCCGATGACTGAAGCGCTTGTCTGTTTTCAGCTCTGGCAGACCAACAATATCGCAGAGTGTTTCGAACTGTTCCTGCTTGTTCGCCGCAATATTCAGAGGGCCATCCCCGGTCCGGAAAGTTCCGGATGGACTTGCGGTAAAATTATCGTTCCCCATGGGTTGAGGAATTTGTCCGGCAATCAGGTAGTTGGAGACAACCCAGCCCATTGTTGACATGGTGGAAGCCAGCATCGAAACATCGATAAATACGGCTTCTACGGGATCACCGTTACGCCCGGCCAAAGTCGCCGCAATAGCAAAAGCGGCACTCATCCCACCGATCGTGTCAGCGATTGGATAGCCGACTCTCAGTGGTGCTGAGGTGTCATCCCCGGTGATACTCATGACCCCCGATAGCCCCTGGATAATTTGATCGTAGGCGGGCTGGTAACGTAACGGACCTGTTGCTCCGAACCCGGATATTGCACAATAGACAAGTTTGGAATTGATCAGCTTCAAATCGTCGAAACCCAACCCAAGTCTGGTCATCACTCCAGGACGGAAATTTTCGATCAGAACATCTGCTGTTTCAATCAGTCTTTCGAACAGCTCCTTCCCTTTTGCGGTTTTGAGATTGATTGTCAACGATTTCTTTCCGGCGTTTTGAGCCAGAAAAGAGGCCCCCATTTTATTCTTGTTGAGTTCGGCATCAGCGCCGAGCTGACGGGCCAGGTCACCAGATTCCGGTACCTCGACCTTGATGACCTGAGCCCCCATATTGGCCAGCAGATAGCCGCAAAAAGGTCCAGAAAGGACATTGGTAAGATCAATAATGCGGTATTTTCTCAGTGGATGAGTGAACACATGAGCTCCTTTGATTCCACTTGGACAAAATTCTTTTAAACAGAATTGTCTTTTACTATACAGAATATAATGCCGATTTCAACAAATTATTGTGCAGAAAATAATTCTGTTCTACAGTGCAGAACAAAATGAACAGATAAGTAGGAGGATTTCTTGTTATGCCCAGCGATAGAGTAGAGTCTGTAGAACGAGCCCTGGAGATATTGAACTGCTTCACCGAGGATCAATCCGTTCTCGGTCTCAAGCATTTGGCCGAAAAAACAGGCTTTTATAAAAGCACGATCCTTAGACTTGCCAGTTCACTGGTACGCTACGGTTACCTAACTCGTCAAAATGACGGCCAATATCGTTTGGGATTGGCTCTCGTCAGTTTGGGAAAAATTTCGCAACGCAGTTGCGATATCGGTACGATCGTCCGTCCGATCATTGGAGCGCTACGTGACAGGTTCAACGAGTCGGTTGCTTTTTACACCAGAAGCGGAAACAAGCGGATCTGCCTGTACCGGGCTAATGCAAACCGAGCGATTCGGCATCATCTTGAAGAAGGTCGACGGTTACCGTTGGACAAAGGGTCAGCCGGACAGATCTTGTTGGCCTATTCAGGCAGCAAAGGAGAGCCTTTTGAAACAATCCGACAGCAGGGCTGGTATACCTCTATGGGGGAAAGGGATCCCGAAGTTGCCGCAGTCGGGGTACCGATTCTCACAACAGAGGGGAAAATTCTGGCAGTACTGTGTATTTCGGGTCTTATCTCGCGATTCAGCGAAGAGCGCCAACGCGAATGCGCCAAAGCACTGCAGGAAAAAGCCCAGGAGCTTGCCGAACGGATCGACCCGCAACCGTTTCTTGACATGAGCCAATAAATCCGGGTTGAATGTTTCTTGTCGAATTTTCATTGTACAGCTTTCTATAGCAACGGAAACAGCAATCACCAGTGAGACGCCATGATTGATCCAGCACTCGGTCAGCGCAGAAACCGGTTTTCCACCAGCCTCCAGACCAGAATGATCCTTCTGGTCTGTCTGCTTACTTTGTCTTTGACTCTAGTTGCCGCTGGGATGTACACGGTCATGATCGGAGATGTGCTCAAAGAGCAGATTGGTCAACGCGCGCTGCAAGTGTCGAAGACCCTCGCCCAGACCCCTCTTGTTCGTGAACAGATTGGCAAGCCACAACCTGACGGTACTCTGCAAAAATTGGCAGAGACAGTTCGTCGGGACACCGGTGCTGAATTTATCGTTATCGGTAACCGTGACAGCATCCGTTTCTCACATCCGAAACCGGATCGCATTGGTAAACGGATGGTTGGAGGCGATAATGCTCCAGCTCTTGAACAGGGGAAATCCTATATCTCGCAGGCCGTTGGAACCCTCGGTCCGTCGATACGCGGAAAAGCGCCGATATTTTCTAATGATGGGGCAGTTATCGGAATTGTCTCGGTGGGCTACCTGATTGATGACGTTCAGCACATTATCCATACCCATCAGGCCAGAGTCGGTTTTCTGGTCGCCATTCTCCTTTTGCTCGGTATTATTGGAGCCGTCAGTATTTCAAACCGCTTCAAACGGGCGATTTTCGGTCTTGAGCCAGAACAGATTGCTCGACTTTTCATCGAAAGGGCTTCTATCATTGAATCAATCCGCGAAGGGATTGTCGCCATTGACCGTGATGCCCGGGTGACAGTTATAAATCGGGTGGCGATTGAAAGCCTGGGCAAAGAGAATGAAAATGAATTGCTCGGTTTGCCAATCGGTCAAGTCTTGCCGGGAGCAAAATTGAGCCGGATTCTCTCCGGTGGCGAGCAGCGCTTTGATCAGGAATTCGAAGTTTCCGGTACGATGATGATTCTCAATACGGTGCCGATGTTGGAACAGGGGAATATTGTCGGTGCCGTTGCCAGTTTTAGACGTAAAGATGAATTGGATATCGTTGCCAAGCAACTTTCACAAGTCAAAGAGTATTCAGAAATGTTGCGCGCCCAAACCCATGAATATTCCAATAAACTGCATACCATTGCCGGCCTGGTTCAGACCGGATATGAAAAAGAAGCTCTCGATCTGATTGGTAAAGAGACCGCTGGTTATCAGGGCTTGATTGCCTTTCTTGCCAAGGCTGTTCCCTTCCCGGTTCTGGCGGCCTTTATCATCGGGAAATACAACCATGCCCAAGAGTTGCGTATTGCTTTACATATAGATCCGGAAAGTCAACTGACTGACGTTCCCAGTGATTTGAGTCGTGAAAAGTTGGTGACCATTCTGGGTAACCTCATTGATAATGCCTTTGATGCTACCCTGCATAATAAAAATAAGCCGCAGGTGGCAATATCAATGACCGATTCCGGGAATGATCTGGTCTTTGAAGTTGGTGATTCCGGATCTGGAATCCCTCTGGCACTTGCTGAGAAAATTTTTGACAGGGGCTTCACCACCAAACAAGAAGATCGAGGCCATGGTCTGCATCTGGTCATGAATGCTTTGAATGATCTGCATGGGCAAATCACTTTGGGTGATAGCGAACTTGGTGGTGCACTCTTCACTGTCTTTATTCCAAAGCGAAGGAACCTTTGATATGGATTTTAACATATTAATCGTCGAGGATGATCCAAGGATTGCTGAGATTCACCGTCATTTTACCGAAAAGATCGCTGGCTTCACGGTTTGTGGAATTGCTGGAACCCTGGAAGACGCTGAGAAGATGTCGGAGCTACTGAAGCCAGACTTGATTCTTCTCGATCTCTACTTCCCTGAGGGGCTGGGGACAGAAATTCTCTGGAAACTACGTGCCCGTCATCAAGCTACCGATGTGATTTTAATCACTGCCGCCAAGGAACTGGAACCGTTGCAGGAAGCAATGCGCGGCGGTGTTTTCGACTACATCCTCAAGCCGGTGATGTTCCCCCGTTTTCAGGAAGCATTGAAACGCTTTCAGGAGCATAGACAACAGCTACAAGTCGACAACACCATCAACCAGCAGGATGTTGATCGTCTTTTACATCCCTACAAGGATGTTAATCCTGGGGAACCTGAGTATCCTAAAGGGATTGACCCACTGACATTGAAAAATATCAACGCCGTCTTTGTTAAACCTCACCCAGAAGGGTTCAGTGCCGAAGAAGTGGGCGCACAGATCGGTGCCAGCCGGACAACTGCAAGGCGCTATCTGGAATACTTGACTGCCGCAGGACAATTAAATGCGGAACTGATTTATGGCGCAGTTGGCAGGCCGGAGCGCAGATACTTTTCAGCTTAATCATTTTCCCAGTTCCTGAGAGAGAAGTTTTCCTTTTGCCCTGCAGACAAAAAACCCCTTCAGATTTCTCCTTGTAGAATCTTTTCGATTAAAGGAAAATAGCTTGAGGGTAAAAGAAACACTTCAAGATTGATTCACAGCCTGCGATTTTTACTTGGTTAGTCTGTTTTTCGTGGGGGGAGAAATATCATGACTGATCAACCTACCTTAATCGATTCCCATTACCTCACTGTGCTTGATTCTGTTGACGCGGTGATCTATGTCGCCGACATGGAAACCCACGAACTGCTGTTCCTCAACAAGCTGGCGCGGGAAGTAGCCGGCGGGAGTATCGGTGCCATCTGCTGGAAAACTTTGCAAGCCAATCAGCAGGGCCCCTGCTCTTTTTGTACCAATGACCGCCTGCTGGATAAGCATGGCAATCCAACGGAACCCTATGTCTGGGAAGTCAAAAACACCCTCAGTGGGGAATGGTGGGAGTGCCGTGATCAGGCTATCCGCTGGTCGGACGGACGACTGGTGCGACTGGAAATTGCAACCCATATCTCAGAACGTAAGCGAAATGAGGAATCGCTCCATGACAAGGAACAGCGTTTCAGGGAACTGTTTGAGAACATGAGCAGCGGAGTGGCCATCTATGACGCTACGGCCGATGGTAAAGATTTCATCTTCAAAAATTTCAACAGTGCTGCTGAAAGAATAGAGAATATTAAACGTGAAAAACTCATCGGTCACCGGGTGACGGACATCTTTCCCGGCGTCAAAGAGTTTGGTCTTTTATCCGTGCTGCAAAGAGTCTGGAAAACCGGTGTCTCTGAAAAATTTCCCATGTCAATTTATCAGGACAAACGTATCCAGGGGTGGCGTGATAACTATGTTTTTAAACTGCCCTCAGAGGAAATTGTCGCAATTTACGATGACGTCACGCTGCAGAAACAAGCGGAACAAGAGTTACTGGAGAAGAAGGAAAGACTCTCTTTCGCCCTGCAAGGGGCCAACACTGGCATGTGGGACTGGAACCTGAAAACCGGAAGCGTTTATTTTGACGAAAACTATTTCACCATGGCCGGTTATGAACCTGATGAATTTCCCCATGATTTTTCAGAATGGGAGAAACGCATCCACCCTGATGATGTCGATCAGGTGAAAGCAACTATTCAATCGACCCTGGAACAACAGAAAGCCCAGTTCACCGCTGAATTCAGATTCAAAACCAAGACCGAGCAATGGATGTGGATCCTGGCCCAGGGTAAAATCATCGAATGGGATGACAGCAGTGAACCCGTTCGCTTTGCCGGTTTACATACGGGGATTGAAAAAATAAAAGAATCTGAGTTAGCCCTGCGGGAAAGCGAAGAACGGCTGGAATTGACTCTAGAAGCAGCTGAACTTGGGTCCTGGGATTGGAACCCGATGACAGGTAAGGTTGTTTTTAATCAACGTTGGACGGAAATGCTTGGTTATCGTTTGGATGAGCTAAAACCTCATGTTGATAGCTGGACCAGCCTCCTCCATCCCGATGATCTTGCGCAAACAATGAAAAACATCACGGCTCATCTCGATGGACAAACCCCTGTCTATCAAACAGAATTCCGCATGCGAACAAAATCCGGTGAGTGGAAATGGATTCTTGATACCGGCAAAGTGACACTACGTAACGATAAAGGGCAACCTCTCCGGATGACCGGAACACATCAGGATATTTCTGATCGTAAAAAGGCCGATGAGGCCTTGCGTACCAGCGAAGAAAACCTGAGGATCACGCTGAATTCGATCGGTGATGCTGTTATCGCTACGGATATTGATCATCAAATCATCCGGATGAATCCTATTGCTGAGCAGCTGACCGGTTGGACAGAAACAGAGGCCATTTCAAAACCTCTGAAAGAAGTCTTTCATATAGTCAATATCAATACAGGAAAGCTAGCAGAGAACCCCGCCGCCACAGCCTTAAAAACCGGCAAAACAGTCGCATTGGCAAACCATACAATGCTGATCAGCAAAGATGGTCACGAATCGCAGATTGCTGATTCAGCCGCCCCAATTCGTGACAAAGACGGCCATATTACGGGAGTTGTGTTGGTGTTCAGAGATGTAACAGAAGAATACCGTATTCGCGAAGAACTCCAGAAAATGCAGCAACTCGAAAGCATAGGGACCTTAGCTGGCGGTATCGCTCATGACTTTAATAACATTCTCGCCGGCATCTTCGGTAATATCGCCCTGGCAAAAAAACGTGCCGGAGACAATCACCCTTGTAGTAGATATCTGGATCAGGCTGAAATCAGCGCCAACCGGGCGAAAAATTTAACCGGACAACTGCTGACCTTTGCTAAGGGTGGCGAACCAATTAAAGGCCATGTCAGCCTCGGAGAACTGATCAAAGAAGTAGCCACCTTTGACCTCTCCGGAAGCAACGTCAAGTTGCACTATGAAGAGCCCGATGATCTCTGGTTGGCACAGGTTGACTCAACACAGATTCAGCAAGTTATTTCGAATCTGGTCATCAACGCAACACAGGCCATGCCGGACGGCGGTCATCTGGATATCAAGCTGAAAAATACCGAATATTTCGAGGATAGCGTCTCCGAGCTTAAACCCGGAAAATATATCGAGGTCAAAGTTCGTGATGAAGGTGCCGGAATTGCCGAAAAATATCTCCCACGGATTTTTGACCCATATTTCAGCACAAAACAGACGGGCCGTGGCTTAGGACTGGCAACAGTCTACTCAGTCATCAGCCGGCATGGTGGGCAAATCCACGTCCAGAGCAAGGCCGGAGAGGGAACGGTTTTCACCTTCTATCTTCCGGCTATCGATGACATTCCAACTGAAACAGATGGACCTAAAAGTGAAGCAGAGACTGTCACAAATCAACCTATCAGGGTTTTAGTGATGGACGACGAAGAGATCATTCGTCTTTTAACAACTGAGATGATCATCAAAATGGGCGGAAGAACAGACGCTGTGACAAAGGGCGAAGAAGCCCTGGAAGCCTACACCCAGGCCATGCAGGATAAGGATCCGTATGATCTGGTCATCATGGACCTTACCATTCCCGGCGGCATGGGTGGCAAGGAAGCGATGCGGAACCTACTGCAGATTGATCCTGAAGCAAAAGTGATCGTTTCCAGTGGCTACGCCGATGACCCGGTTATGGCCCTTTACAAAGAGCACGGATTCAAAGGAATTGCAGCGAAACCCTATACCCTGGCCGAGTTGAAAAAGACGATAGACAAAATCATGGACGGCTGAGGGGGAATTATTCAAAAAAAGGGCTCTCAAATCCAGATTGAGGGCCCTTTTTTATCACGAATATGAAAATTACCAGTTTTCTCCCAGGATTTCAAAATGGGCTTTCGGGTGAATACAGGCCGGACAGAGGTCAGGAGCTTCTTCCCCAACGTGCAGATATCCGCAATTGCGGCAACGCCAGGTCACAGCACTCTCACGCTTAAAAACCGTGTCACTTTCAATATTGGCGAGAAGATCACGGTAGCGCTTTTCATGCTGTTTTTCCGCAACGGAAATTGCATTCCAGGCAGCGGCAATTTCTGGAAAGCCCTCTTTCAAAGCAGTATCAGCAAACGCAGGATAAAGCTCCGTATGCTCTTCATTCTCACCCATTGCAGCAGCCAGAAGATTTTCTGTTGTTGTCCCCATTTTTCCTGCGGGGAACATTGCCGTAATTTCCAGATCGCCGCCTTCGAGAAACTTGAAAAAACGCTTGGCATGTTCTTTTTCCTGATTAGCAGTCTCTTCAAAACAATCAGCTATCTGAACATAGCCTTCTTTTTTGGCAATGCTGGCAAAATAGGTGTAACGCGTTCTGGCCTGGGATTCCCCGGCAAATGATTTGAGCAGGTTCTTCTCTGTTTCTGTTCCTTTGATGCTTGTCATAATTATTCCTCCCTATGATGTCTCATGAACATATGAATAGCCGCCCCTTTTAAAGAGGCGGCTATCTATTCTTCAGTTTTTTGATGTATTTGAATTAACCTCTTATTTCATCAATGTCAATCTTCATTGCTCAAGCGACTCCGTCTTCCTAGGCGAGGTCGAAGCGGTCCAAGTTCATGACTTTATTCCACGCCGCTACAAAATCTTGTAGGAACTGCTCCTGGGAGTCTTCACAACCATAGGCTTCCGCGAGGGCTCGAAGTATGGAGTTCGAACCGAAAACCAAGTCGATACGGGTGCCGGTCCACTTGAGCTCGCCGCTTTTGCGATCCCGACCCTCGAACAGTTCTTCCTCTTTCGAGCTCGGTTTCCAGGCAGTACCCATATCGAGCAGGTTGACGAAGAAGTCATTGGTCAGCGCCTCTGGCCGCTTGGTGAAGACGCCGTGTGAGGACTGTCCAAAGTTAGCATTCAAGACGCGCATACCGCCAATCAGGACGGTCATCTCCGGAGCGGTCAGCGTCAGCAATTGTGCGCGATCAATCAGCAGCTCCTCTGCCTTAACCGAGAACTTGGCTTTCTGATAATTACGGAAACCATCTGCAACCGGTTCGAGCACAGCGAA
>JAPHSA010000102.1 GCA_026193235.1 Deltaproteobacteria bacterium
AGCCCTGATGGGAAAATCTGGTTTTAAATAGTCGATGATAGCACGCGCAATATCGTCTCGTTCTTTTGCCTCAGCTAAAAGATGAAGCAAATCAACGGCCTTTTCTTCTTCGCGGACAGGGGTTGCGGAAAAATAGCTGTCTTCAATCTGCTCTTCGCCGGCATATTCCTCATCACCAAGCAATGGCCAGGGAACCTCATCTGCCAACGGTTCCTGTTCCCCAGGTCCCGTTGCAGGTTCTGATGTTTGTTCAGTTTTGACCTCCGGTTGTTTTGGAGCTACTTTTTTCGCCGCCAGATTGCGCCGGCTCATCTGTACTGCCAGAGTTTCATAACGGGGAGTCAGCAACATGCCATAATGCTTTTTCAGTGCCAGCATCAAGCGGATTTCTGGAATAGCCAGGGGGATGATGATGTGATTCAGCTGAAAGGAGAGGTCATCAATGACTTTCAGGTTGGTGACGTCGTTGATGGCAACGTAAAGCTTTTTGCCGTCTTCGTGGTACGGAACAACCTGGTACTTCAGTGCAATTTTATCAGGGACCAGGTTGAGAACCGATCCAGGGACGTTCATCAGCAATTCGGGTTTAATATAGTGCAGTCTCAGCTGTTGGCTGAGGATCTTGGCCATCTGTTCTTCATCAGCCAGGCCAAGTTCGATAAGGCTGGTGCCGAGCTTTCCACCATAGATACATTGATACTCAATCGCCTCATCAAGTTGACCTGAGTTGATCAGGCCTTCAGCGAGCAGGCATTCTCCTAATCGCCGCTGCGATGGTTTTTGGGTGCTTTGATATTCTGGCAGATTCATCGGCTTCTCCCTATGAAGATGAATTCTATCAAATAATAAATAAAATAGGGAAATTGTTTGTCGGTTTGGCGCTGGACAGCTTTTTTTAGTGCAGGTAAAGTGGAGCGCTTGTTACTTTACAGAATATGTTATTGGCCCACATTGTGAACAGGAAGATGACCTATGACTTTTTCAGAACAACCGATTCTTATTTTTGACGGAGCCTGTGGAACGAATTTGCAGCTCATGGATATAGACGCTGATGATTGGGCCGGCTGTGACGGCTGTAATGAAATCCTGAACATTACCGCTCCACAGCACATTGTCCGGTTACACCAGGATATGCTGGATGCCGGGGCCATGGTCATTGAAACTGACACCTTTGGGGCTTCACGCGTTGTGCTGGCAGAATATGATCTGCAGGACAAGGTCAAAGAAATCAACACGCGTGCCGTAGAAAATGCGCGTCAGGCCATTGGAGATCGTGCTGGCAAGTATATTGCCGGCTCAATTGGTCCGGGAACCAAGTTGCCTTCTTTGGGGCATATTGAAGTTGCTGATTTGGCGGACGCAACCCGTGAACAGGTTGAAGCCTTGCTGGAGGCCGGGGTTGATTGTCTGATTGTTGAAACCTGCCAGGATCTGCTGCAGACCAAGACCGCCCTGGTATCAGTGTTCGAGGTGCTAGAAAATGCGAAAATGGATGTTCCCGTGCTGGCTTCGGTGACGATTGAACAGCAGGGCACGATGCTGGTTGGTTCTGATATCGCCGCTGTGGTCACGACCCTTGAGCCTTTTCCGCTCTTTTCCCTGGGGATGAATTGTGCAACGGGGCCGCAGGATATGATGTCTCATGTTCAATATCTCAGCCAACACTGGCCGCGACGGATTTCCGTTATTCCCAACCAGGGGCTGCCGGAGGTTGTTGACGGCAAAACCCACTATCCATTAGCTGCTGATGACTATGCAGAGCAGATGTATCAGTTCATTGTTAAGCAGGGTGTGAGTATCGTTGGCGGTTGTTGTGGCACCAGCCCGGCGCATATCCGGGCCTTAGTCAAGCGGCTTGAGGGTGTTCAGCCGAAACAGCGGGAGGTGTCAGCATGAAAGCTTCCGTTGCCAGTCTCTATCAGTCAGTTGAATTGAATCAGGAAATTCCACCTCTACTGATTGGTGAGCGCTGTAACCCGAATGGTTCCAAGGCTTTCAGGGAAGCCCTTTTAGCCGAGGATTGGGATGTCTGTCTCAAAATCGCCCTGGATCAGGAAGCTCGCGGGGCTCAGGTTTTAGACCTTTGCGTCGCCTATGCCGGGCGCGATGAATCATCTGATATGTTGCAGTTGGCAAAATTATATGCCGGTTCCTGTAAAGCACCACTGATGTTCGATTCAACCAGCCCGGAAACGCTTGAACAGGTTTTGCCGCTCTACCCCGGTCGGGCAATCATCAATTCCATCAACTTGGAAGATGGTGGTGCGAATCTAGAGCGGATCTGCCGTTTGGCAAAAAAATATGGTGCAGCGGTTGTTGCTTTAACCATCAACCTTGAAGGAATGGCCCTGACTTGTGAAAAGAAGGTTGCTGTCGCCAGGGAAATCTATGCACTGGCAGTCGATAAGTATGGCTTGCGCCCTCAGGATATTCTGTTTGACCTGCTGACCTTTACCGTCGGTTCCGGTGATGAAACCATGCGTGATGCAGCCATCGAAACCCTGAACGCGATTAAACAGCTGAAAGAAGAATTGCCGGGTGTCGGGTTTACTCTGGGTGTCAGTAATATAAGCTTTGGTTTGCGTCCGGCGTCACGCAAAGTATTGAACTCTGTGTTTCTACATGAAGCAGTGATTGCTGGATTAAATACTGCGATCGTTGACGCCGCCAAGGTTCTTCCGTATGCAGCCATCAGTGAGGAAGATCGCAAAATTTGTCTCGATCTGCTGTTCAATCGTGATCCAGAAGCACTGATGACCTTTATTGATCATTTCGAGAATGCCGTTGAAAGCGATGAGGCTGAGGATGACAGTGCTGTTCTTGCTGAGGAAGTGCTGCGCCAGAAGGTTCTGAAAGGGGACAAAGAAGGCCTGGAGGATTTGCTGACCGGCCTGCGTGGCCGTTGGCAACCACTGGATATTATCAATAATCTTCTGGTTCCGGCGATGCGTGAAGTTGGCGAACTGTTCGGGCGCGGAGAATTGTTGTTGCCCTTTGTCCTGCAATCCGCAGAAGTGATGAAACAGAGTGTCAAACAGCTGGAACCTTACATGGAAAAGTTGTCTGACGAGGGTCGCACTTCAATTTTGCTGGCTACGGTTGCCGGAGATGTCCATGATATCGGTAAAAACCTGGTTGATATCATCCTGACCAACAATGGCTATAAGGTTTACAACATCGGGATCAAAGTTCCGGCCGAGGAAATTATTGCCAAGGCAAAAGAATTGCAGGTCGATGTAGTCGGTCTCTCCGGTCTGCTGGTCAAGTCTGCGCTGCTGATGAAAGATAATTTGTCCCAGTTCCAGACTGTCGGCCTCACTCAGCCTGTTCTGTTGGGCGGCGCTGCGTTAACGAAAAAATTTGTGGCCCAGGATTGTGCCCCCAATTATCAGCAGGCGGTGGTTTATTGCGCGGATGCTTTTGCCGGTTTAAAGGCTATCCGTGAATTTGAAGCTGGAAAGCTGACTTCGACCACCTGGGAAGACACCACAGTTGCTTCCAACCGGCCGGGGCCTCAGCAGGAGGTTCTGGATCGTTCCCAGGCCATCCCTCAAGTCCCTTTTATCGGGCGTAGGCTGATTGATGACCTTGACCCGGAGAAGCTCTTTGCTTACCTCAACGAAGCGGCTTTATTCCGTGGCCGCTGGGGCTACCGGCGGGGGAAAATGGCCAAAGAAGACTATGAGGATTTGAATCAGAAGACCGTCCTGCCGTTGTTCAAGCGCCTCAAAGAACAGGCTTTGCATGAAAACTGGCTGCAGCCGAAGGTGACCTATGGTTATTTTGACTGTGTCAGTGAAGGAAATAGTTTGCTGATACGGTCAGACTCTGGCGAAAAAGTTTTCAGTTTCCCCCGGCAGGCCAACGCCCCCGGCCTTTGTATTGCCGATTATTTCCGCACTGAGGCTGAAGGTGGTGATCAAGCCGGATTCTTTGTTGTCACTATTGGTGAACGGTTGGCGGAAATAACAAAGCAACTTTACGAATCTGACAGCTACCATGATTATCTCATGTTGCATGGCCTGGGGGTCGAATTGACCGATGCACTGGCCGAATACTGGCATGAACAGATGCGGATTGAAATGGGAATTCAGCGGGATGGTGGCACTATGGATGCCTACGTTGCCCAAGGATATCAGGGTTCGCGCTATGGCTTCGGTTATCCCGCCTGCCCGGACATGGGTGCGCATGGCCCCCTGTTTGAATTGTTGCGCCCTGATGAAATTGGGGTAAGCTTGACGGAATCTTTTGAAATGGTTCCCGAGATGAGCACCTCGGCCATTGTGGCCCATCACCCGCAGGCGAAGTATTTTGCCGTTTAAATTTATTGGTGCCTTATCCTCTCAATTTCCTCTATTAAAGAAAGGTTGGTGCGATGCGCTATATCTGTACCTGTTGTGGCTACATCTATGACCCTGAAAAAGGGGATGAAATGAACAAAGTTTCTCCTGGCGTTGCTTTCGAAGATCTGCCGGAAGGCTGGGTCTGTCCACTCTGCTATGCTGACCCTGATAAGTTTGATCCTCTGGACTGAATCTCGATATGGCTGATTGAATGACTGCATACGAAATGCAATCGGTTCCTGCAACTCTGAACAAAATGCAGATGCTCTTCTGGCGGCTGGATTTATTGAAGCGCTCTTTTATCAATCTGAATGACTGCGCTGTCGGTGTTTTGGGGTTGGAAAACTACCGTTTCTTCAAGGACCGTGACTATCGGGAAAAAATGCTCTTTCCCGATGACCGGATACTGATGGATCGGGCCATGACCAGCTTTAAGGAGCGCGTTCCGGTGCGGGTGGTCTTTCGCGTTCAAACTGACAATACAATTTATTGGTTCAAATTATCCGGTTGGCCGACCAGCGATTACCGCTATTACGAAGGTTCTGTGGAGGAAATTACTGAGCACATTATCTGGCTTAAAAATATTTTTTCTCAGCAGGACCAGCGGTTATTAGAAATCACGGAAGAGACCTATCCGGTTGCCCTGTTTAAAGAACAGGGACGCAAGCTGCTGAAAGCGAATGATTTGTTCCAGAATCTTCTTGGCCTTGATCTGACCGCTGGTACTCAGTATCTGCTGGATGATTTGATCAATGGTGAAATAAGACTGCCGCAGATTCTTGAAACACTTTTTCTTGATCGCCGCCTGACGTGGGAAGTCGCATTGTCATCAGTTGATCAATCCAGAATCAAGGCCATGTGTCAATTTGAATATTTTCCCCATGAAGGTGAGGGTTATATTCGTCTTGCTGTCATAGATCCGGTGAACTCCAGTGTCCTTACTGTTCCACCAGAAATAAAGACTGTTGAAAAGAAGGAGACTGCTCAGCTTTGTGAGGATTTAGCAGAATCCGCTTCCATTGATGCCATGCTGAAGCGTATCTCAGAGGCAAAAAATCTATTTCCAGGCATGGATGTCGTCATGTTTTCCGATATCTATGCGCGTAAAAATAAAGTTGTTGTTTACTTTGCAGGTAATCTGAGGAAACCCCTTATTCAGGGCAGCCAATTCCCCTACACGGGAACCATTGCAGAAAATATTGAAAAGGAAAACCTTGAATATCTGATTGTTGATGATACTCAAAGCAGTATTAAGGCAATTGATTGGGTG
Organism: Deltaproteobacteria bacterium; assembly: GCA_026193235.1. Classification (GTDB taxonomy): domain Bacteria; phylum Desulfobacterota; class Desulfuromonadia; order Desulfuromonadales; family Geopsychrobacteraceae; genus JAPHSA01. The sequence continues at coordinate 5,614 of JAPHSA010000102.1, forward strand.
CTGTTTGTTCCCAATGGACTGAGTTCCTATGTGGCTAAGGCTTTTTATGTCCGCGGGGCAATGCGCACAGTCCTGATCCTCTGCTCAGAAAAGAAAAATGCTTTTTCGGAAAAGCAGATAGTCGATGTTTCCGCTGTAGCAAATGCTTTTCATCAGCGATTGAAGCAGTTACGTAAACTCACTAAGGTCTAATTGCGGTCATTCTTAAGCAAATAATTTGTTCTGACGGGTTATGGATTAAGTCCATAACCCGTTTCTTTTTGTGTAATGAGGAAATAGAAAACTTTATGCAACAAAAAAAGTTATTAATGGACATACCAATATGTAATATTAGACAAGCAAATATGTCAAGAATCGTAGATAAGTATAAATTTGATGTATTTTGTTTTTTAACTTGTCCGATTGATTGAATTGGTTTATACATCTTAAAACAATGTTTTGTCCGGGGGAATAATGTCAGTTGTCGATACCGTTTTAAAAGCAATAGGGGAGCTTGGTCTTGATTTGGGTGACCGCCTACCTTCGGAACGCAATTTGGCAGAACTCTGTGACATCAGTCGATCGAGTGTCAGAAATGCACTTAAGGAGCTTCAGTCCAAGCGCGTTGTGGCGGTCAGACAGGGCAGTGGATACTTCATCTCATCCGATTTTGCTTTAAAACAGGCCTTGGATAAAAAAAATGAAATATGGACAGTGAAAAGGGTCCAGCAGGTTTTTGAAGCGCGCATTTTGGTTGGTTCCCATGTCACTGAATTGGGTTCCCAGGAAATGAACGAAGAATCGATGCAGAAACTGGAAAACTGTCTGGTCGATTTAGGAAAAGCCGTAGTCAACATTGATATCTATGCCATGGAGAAGTTGCATAACCATTTTATAAATATTATTTACGAAAGTTGTTCTAACCCAGAATACATACGCATGCTGAATGAAGTCAGGATACCGTCGCATTACGTCGTTTCTGTTTTGCGGATGGTCGATGAGAAAGAGAGAAGTTCTTTTTTTTCAGAACACGTCAATCTGTTTCAGGCGGTCAAAAAACAGAATCATTCACTGGCAAAAGCTATCTCTACGAGGATTTGCGTATATTTTTCAGATCTATTCGAAAAATACGCATTTACCGTTTTCAGTTGATATTCCACGCCATCTTCAATTGTTGGCAAAATCAGAGAGAGGCTTCATCAACCCAAAGTGAAGGAGGAAAGAATGAAAAGACGTAACTTTCTTAAAGCCATGGGAGCAACCGCTGCTGGTGTTGGTGCCGCAGCAACAATTGGCGCGCCAAGCAAAGCCTTAGCCGCAAAAAAAGCGGATATCGGCGAATGTAAAAGTCTGAAGATCACTGTTTTGTCTGAAACCAGCTGGTTCGATAACGATCAATTCAAAAAAGATATTGTCGACAATGGTGGAGCCAGTACCAACCAATACGATATCCCCTGGGACCCAAAAAATGCCGGCGGTTATGCCACGTTGCTGGAAATTGAGCAGTTGGACGGCACTGTCAACAAACTGTTGCTCGATACCGGTTGGAGTAATGAGTGGATGGATTACGTTTTTGATCGCCACGGTATTGACAAGATGATCGCCAGTAAAGAGATCGACACCATGGTTATCAGCCATTGGCACCTTGATCACTACTGGGGTATTGAGTCCACACTGAAGCATAACGATAAGATCAAGATCTATGGTCCGGAAACCATGTTCCCGGAAGATGAGACCCTGCTTTATGGTGGTAAGAACGAAGCTAAGGGTATGGTGATCAATAAGAATGATGTGCCTTTCAAGGGTGAGCTGATCAAGACCAATCCTAAAGAATTTTACCAGTTGTATCCAGGCGTGGCCATTAAGGAATTCGATGTGCCGATTCTGCTGCGTGTTCGTGGTGAGAACATCATCTATGTCAACGTTAAGGATAAGGGAATTGTTACCGTTACCGGTTGCTGTCACCCCGGCTTGTTGACTCTTTACTCGACAGCGAGACGTCAGATCAAAGGCGGAGATAAGATTTACGGTTGCTACGGCGGTTTGCATATCTCCCTGTTTGAAAACTGGGATCCCAAGATGGATGATATCATCAAAGGCGCAAAAGCTTTCAATCCGCAAAAAATGGGTTGTAATCACTGTACTGGCTGGGTCTGGGCTGAAAATGCTGCTAAAGCAGGTCTACCTATTGTCAAAGGGACTGACACCTATAAGACCTATCCGAGGACATCTGCCGTAGCTAAAGATACCAACGTATTCCTGACCAACGGTGATACTGTTGTCTTCTGATTTTTGACAAAGCGCAGCACTCATAAAAGTGCTGCGCTTTATTTTATGAGTTTTTGAGAGGTTTCGAAATGACTACAACAAAGAATAATTACCTCTTCGGCTTGATTGCGTTTGTCGTCATGATCGTTGTTAACTTTGCCCTGTGGCGGCTTTTTTTTGCACCGAGTAAAGGTGTTTTTAAGCTGTTCACCCCAATGTATGGCCTGTCTCTGGCGGCGGTTTATTTTTATTCGGTGATGCTGGTAGCTGATGTTTTTGGTTGGAAAAACGAAACCGGAAATGTTGCCAAGGGGATAGCGCCACTGATTAGCTCAGTCGTTATTTTTTATGTTGTCTACTATGTGTTTTTTTGGAATATCCTCGGCAATTTCGGAATAACCTATTTCAGCCCACAGGCTCTTATTGCTACCGGTGGAACGGGACTGGAAATCTGGAATGCCCGTGAAAATTCATCGCTTGCCATTCTTTTTGTAATGACTGCATTGATCTGGGTGACAATGATCTGGAATACCGGTTTTGGGAACTCCCCCTGGGATGGTTTGCAGAAGAGGGTTATTGGATTCAGTAAGTTTTCTGCAACGGCGTTCATCAGTACCATTTTTTACGCAATTTTTTTCCACCCCAATATTACCGCGCTGTTTCAACCAAAACAAATCTTTGCCGGTGTGCTGCCCTGGTGGGATGGAATAGCAATGACCGCCAGCTCTTTTTATCATTTGGGTTGGATGTTTGCCGGACTGTTTATCCTGATGTTCCTGAATGACTGTATGGATGGTTTCCCCTTTAATCTGTTTCGCAGTGAAGAAAAATCAGGTTCCTGGATTGGCGCCGTTGTTGCGTTGGTGATTGCGGTTGTCGGCGGTTACATCTTCATGTATATCGCCGAAGCAATTATGTCTTATTACTGGTATGAGCCCTTTACTGGAGGCAACTATACCGATGACCCACGCTTCCGTCATGTCCATACCGCAGAAATTGCAGCCTTCTTTATGCTTGCCCTGATGGTGGTCAAGGTCTTTTTCAACAATGTCGTTGAGTTTGCAAATAAGTGGTTGACCGCTGTCATCAGACTCGTTGTTGTTAGTGGTGCTGGAATGCTGCTTTACTTTTTCTACTATTCGGAAACTTTGGGCCCAGTATATGTTGATCGTGTTCCCGGTACTGGCAATATTGACGCTACCTCGTTGTGTTGGACAATTATGTCAATGGCTTTGATCTTGGTATACGACAAATTTTTTAACGCATTTCCAATCCGTAAGTAATTATGAAACGTCGCGAGTTTTTCAGAGAAGCTCTGGATGAATCAATCCGGGCGGCACAAAAAGGTTTTTTGAGCCTTCAGGAGACTTTTACCGAGGTCAATGAATCCGTTCAGGATGCTCTGGAGGGTGCAACTCCGGGCAAAGGTGACTTCTTTGATTCTTATGAAATGAGTTATTCCCTGACTCTGGCTTATCCTCGGGAAATGTTCGAGCAGATGGCCAGAGATCAGGGTATGCCTTATGAAGGTGTTGAAACTATAGAAATCGCGACGGAATTGCATAAACGAGGGGTTATATGAGCGCTATCGATGCCTACCAGGCAACCAGAAATTTGATTGAAAATTCCTTCAGTCACCTGACTTGGTACGAAGACGTCTGTACCCAGAGCGGTTTTAAGGGAATCAGTCAAATCTGGAAAGAAGAGCCAGCCTGGTATTTCTGGCTTGAGCAGGTTAAGGGGGCTTTTTTGCTGCGCTTACATGCTGAAGAGCCACTGGCCGACAATCAGTTTGTCAGCCTGTCACTGCATTATTTTCCTGCGGCTGGTGAAGCTGCCTATAAAGGTTTGAGTGCTGGAGAAAAGTGGCTACTCAGTGATGAAAAATCCTTTGACCGGGAAACCAATACACCACAATTTGAGACCTATGAACAATTTGTTGACTTATTTGTGGTTGCGGAAATTGGCCTTGTTATCGATGCCGACAACCAACTTCTGACCCTACTGTACAGTTCCGAAGAGAATCCAACGCATCCTGCTGGTGAGTTTCTTGACCTGCTGGTGAATACGCTGAACTTTCAGTCAAAACAGCATCACCAGCGTGCATTTGAACTGCAAGACGACAAGGTTACAACCCTTTTTCTTGATCACTCACCAGCGGTCTTTGATGAGTTTATCAAGGAATTCCAACTGGATAAAAATCAATTAAAACAGATGGATGCCGTTGAAAAGTTGGAAAAGTGGAAGCGGGCCGCACATATCGACGCTGTTTGTTCAATGAACGGAGCCTGCAGTTGTGAACACTAATTTTGAATGGAGGAAGCCAATGGAAAAAACGTTAATTATGTTAATTGTTCTCTTAACATTTGTTGCTGCCAGCGCCTATGCGATGGATGCCAAAGAGCAGATGCAGGGCTACGCACTGCATAATCAGTACTGCCTGTCCTGCCATGATTCAGTGGCTGATCCCGAAAAGCCTGGTTTTACTCAGGATACCTGGTTCTTGATAATTAACATCATGCATGAGAAATATGGAATGCAAAGTTTGCCCGCTGATGATAAAGGGAAATTAACCGAATACCTGTATACGATCCGTAAAGGGATTGAGCGTGAAGCAGGCTGATGTGCTGAACAGTTGAATATTGAATTTTTAAGCCCATCAATTAGATGGGCTTTTTTTGTAAAAAAATTAGATTATGCCATCAAGGTACGCGGCAATGTCGGTTCGGATCGGCATGAAGTAGAGATTTCCTCCATGTGACTGGGCAAATTTCAGCGCTTTACGGGCAAAATTACGGTTCCATTTAAGCGTCGGAACAAAATCAGGTGGGAAAACCGCATTATTTTTGTTTTCCCAGTAATTGCGACTGTTCTCGGTCAATACCGGTGATACTCCCCAGTAGATCGTAAAATCTTGAAGAAATCCCTGATAAATCTCCATCAGACGCAAGTCGAAGAAAGGTTGGGTAAAAAAGGCCTCAGCACCGGCGTCGCGCTTGGCGAGGATATAATCAATTTCCTCCTTGATCCCGCTGCGGTAGGGGTCCATTCCAGCAAAGATTTTAATCTGAGGCAGCTCCCGTTTTAAACGGCGGATCATTTCCAGGCAACTGGTGCGGTAGATCTTGTGACTCATGTCCTGAGGAGGATCACCAGTGATCACAAGAACCGCCTCGACTCCTTTGCGGGTTATGCTTTCGACAAGTTCCAATGGAACATTGGGGTCAAAGTCTATGGCGCGCAGATGCGGGATGGTTTTGGGAAAATACTCACTGGCAATAGAGCAGGCATCCCAACTGTGGAGATCAAAGCGCAGGATGTCTGGAATATTAATCCGTTCAATCGCAGGGAATTTGTTACGAACCTGTTCCAATTCTTTACGTAAAGATACTTCGCTCCTTGGAACAAGTTCAAGCGATATTTCAGTCATTTAATTGCCTTTTTCTGGATTTGACTTTAAGCTTATTCGTGAATGATCTGACCGTTGAAAATATAGATTTCTGCGTCAGGATGTTGCCATGAATCAGCTGCAATTCCGGCTTTTAAGCAGGTCTGTTGCAAAAAGGTTTCACGATCCCAGCCGTATTCCGTGGCGACCTGGGGCAGCAGAACTCCACGATGAAAACCTTTTTCGATATAAATGCCGTGCGTGCCAACATGAATTTGTTCGGTATCGTCAATTTTCTCCAGCGGGGAAAGGACGGTAATTTCCAGAGAGAAATTATCGAGATCTGTGGTTTGCATCGGTGCAAATCTGGGGTCTTCCGTTGCCGCGGCGGCAGCCATAGCTGCAACCTCGCGAAAAAGTGGTTGCTGAGACTGAAAATTGCCGATACAGCCACGCAGTTTTCCATCCTGCTTAATGGTGACGAAACAGCCTGAGCGCTCGTTGAGAGTTTTTTCTTCTCGTGGTGTGGGGGCATGTTTTTTGTTGGTGACCTGAGAGTAAATAGCCTCACGGGCGATCTCGAGTAATGTTGCGGCGTCGGTTTTGGACAGCATCTATTTGGTTCCAATCCTGCTGAGTTGTTGTCAGAAGCTTGTTTGTTCCTTTATAGTTGCAGGGTTCGTTACTTGCAACCAATTTAAGAAATAAATTGTCTGCTCAGGAGGCCGTCTTGAAAAGCTATAATCCTGTCTGGCTGGTTCTGATCGTTGTTGTTTTTACTGCTGGATGCGCTGTTAATCCAGTGACTGGACGTAACGAGCTGGCGGTCATGACTGTCTCAGTTGACCAAGAGATTAAACTGGGCGGAAAGTCCTATGAACAGGCTATACAGAAGATGGGGGGAGTTTATCCAGATCCCGGTCTAAATACTTATATCAACCGGGTAGGGCAGCGGTTGGCGCGAACCAGTCATCGGCCCGAATTAAAATATCAATTTAAAGTTGTCAACGACTCTTCTCCCAACGCTTTTGCCTTGCCGGGTGGTTTTATTGCAATTACACGTGGTTTGTTGACCAGTATGGAAAATGAAGCTCAGCTGGCAGCCGTCCTCGGTCATGAAATCGGTCATGTGACGGCTCGACACAGCGTTCAGGAGCTACAACGTAGTAGTCTTCTGGGAACGACGATCGGTCTGCTGGGGGCTTTAGCTGGTGGTACTGGATATGCTGAACTGTTGACCCAGGTTGGAGGCCTTACGGCTACCCTGCTGAGTAAGAGCTACAGCCGTGAGCAGGAATATGAGGCTGATCGCTTAAGTGTTGATTATCTGGCTCGTGCTGGCTACTCAGTGCAGGGGGCAATTCAATTACAAAACATTTTTATTGAGAAGTTCGAGAGTGGCACAAACCCGGACTGGTTCAGCGGTTTGTTCAGGACCCATCCATTTTCCCGCGAGCGCTTGCAGGAAAACAGCAGTTATATCTCTAGCCATTATTCTGCCTACCGCAGTTCTGATGGCCTGGACAAGGGTGCTTACCAGCGCTTTGTCACTTCACTGGACAGCAGCCGCGAAGCCTATGCTTTTTTTGATCAGGCTCAGGAGGCTGAAGGCAAGGGGCAAATGGCTCTGGCCATAGAAACCTATCATAAGGCGATGCAGCAAGCGCCGGAGCACGGTCTTCTGTTGACCGGACTCGGGATGGCCTATCTGCGTAATGAAGATCTGGTTCCGGCGCGGCGTTATCTTCTCAAAGCAGTGACCGCAGATCCGGATTATTACAAACCGCATTTAGGCCTCGGGTATATTTATCTGAAGAATAAACAGTCGATCAATGCTGTTCGCCAACTGGAAACCTCGGTGAAATTACTACCGACGGTCGAAGGGACTTATCTTTTAGGCGAAGCTGAGGAATCACGCGGGAATCTGCCGCGGGCACGACAGCTTTATCAGACCGTCGTAGAGGCCGATCGTAATGGTAAACTGGGGCAGGCTGCGGCCTCACGCTTAAGGAGTTTAGCACAATGAGTGAGTATCTGAGATGGCAACTGGAAGAGGGGGAAACACTGCTCTGGCAGGGGAGACCGGCGCCCCGTTGCTACACCTTTCGTCACTGGTTACAGGCATCGATTGGAACCTTTATTTTTATTGCCAGCAGCTTCTGGTTGATGGTTGGAATTCAGCTGATAAAAGCGCATAACTATTCCTGGTGGTTGATTGTGGTTCCTGTCCTCCTGGTTGTCGGGTCTTTTTTTGTCGGCCCAGGCCAGTTGATTTTTGCCCGGTTGCGTTGGGAAAAGATTTTTTATGCGCTATCGGATCAACGCTTGCTCGTGCGCAAGCGCTTATTCGGCAACAAAACTGATCATTATCCGCTGGAGAATTTTCGCCGTTACAGGACAAAAAAATATGGGAAACAACTGGTGAGTTTGAGACTCTCTTTTTCTCAGTGTGCCCCGGTTGTTCTCGAATGCCTGGAGTATCCTGATCGGCTGCTCAGGCATCTCCCGGATGAAAAGTAATAAGGTTCTTCAGAGAATTCTGTTTGACTTGTCCAAGGGCGCATCGTTATCATGCGCAGCTTCTTAATAATTGACTGAAATGGTGATTGATGAATAAAGCTTTTTACCTGGAAACCTTTGGTTGCCAGATGAATGTTGTAGATTCTGAACAGATCGTTGACCTGCTCGAAGGCATTGGCTATGCGCAGGTGGATGCTGCTGACAAGGCTGACCTGGTGCTCCTGAATACCTGCTCCGTGCGTGATAAAGCCGAACGTAAGGTCTATGGTCATCTTGGGCGTTTCAAACCGATTAAAGATCAAAAACCGGAATTGATTATCGGTGTTGGTGGCTGTGTCGCCCAGCAGGAAGGGGAACAGATGCTGGAAAAGGTTTCTTACCTTGATCTGGTGTTTGGAACGCACAACATTCATCGCCTCCCGGAATTGGTTCAGCAGGTTGAAGAAAAGCGCCAGCGTGGAGCAGTCACGAATTTTCTTGAGCGCGAAACCCGGCTGAATCTTTTTCCCGAACGGACATCTAAGGACTCAGTGACTCGTTTTGTAACGGTTATGCAGGGTTGTGATAATTTTTGTTCTTATTGTATCGTCCCCCATGTTCGCGGGCGGGAAATCAGTCGGCCCAGCCAGGACATAATTGCTGAAGTGACGGCTCTGGTTGGTGAGGGGGCGTGCGAAATTACGTTATTGGGCCAGAATGTCAACTCTTATGGTATCAAGGATGCTGATGAACTCACATTTGCTCAATTATTACATCAGGTCAATAGCATTGCTGGCTTGCAACGTTTGCGTTTTGCCACATCTCACCCCAAAGATTTAACCGATGAACTGATCGACTGCTTTGCTGATCTCGATAAATTGTGCCAGCATATTCATCTACCTTTGCAGAGTGGTTCTGATCGGATCCTTAAGTTGATGAATCGTGGCTACACAGCAAGTGACTATCTGAAAAAAGTTGAACGCCTGAAAAAAAAATGTTCTCAAATTCGGTTGACCAGCGATATCATCGTCGGCTTTCCAAACGAAACAGAGAAGGACTTTGAGGCAACTCTCGACCTGGTTAAACAGGTTGGCTATGCTGATGCTTTTACCTTTCTCTACTCTCCTCGAGTAGAAACGGCGGCAGCAAAGATGCAGGATCATCAGTCTGGAGTCCAGAAACAACAACGCTTTGAACGTTTGCTTGAGGTACAGCACGAAATAAGTGCTGCCATCTGGCAAAAGGATGACGGTCAGATGTTGTCCGTCCTGGTGGAAGGGGAAAGTAAACAGGCTCAAGGACAGCTGTTTGGACGCACAACCTCGAACCGGATTGTCAACTTTACCGGGTCTTCAGCTTTGATCGGTCAGGTTGTTCCAGTAAAAATTGTCAAAGTACACAGAAATTCGCATCTTGGTGAGTTGGTCGAGCCTTAGCGATAGGAGTACCTCATGATTGATTTACACACCCATACTTTTTTCAGTGATGGCGAACTGGTCCCCGCTGAACTTGTCCGCCGTGCGGCCGTTGCAGGTTATCGGGCGATGGCGATTACTGACCATGCTGATAAAAGCAATACTGCCTGGCTGCTTTCAAATATTGTTGATGTTGTCGATGAGTTTGGTGCAGCGAACAATATGCAGGTTCTGGCCGGAGTGGAATTAACCCATGTGCCACCTCAGGCTATGGCTGATGCTGTTCTCTTGGCCAGGGATCAGGGTGCTGAACTGGTCGTAGTTCATGGCGAAACAATTGTTGAGCCGGTGATGCCGGGAACGAATCTGGCTGCCATAAAGTCTGGAGCTGATATCCTGGCTCATCCCGGTTTGATAACCCCTGAAGAGGTTCAGCTGGCAGCAGAAATGGGGGTCTGTCTGGAAATTACCACCCGTAAAGGCCATTCGCTAACGAACGGCCATGTCGCCAAGTTGGCCGCTGAATTCGGGGCCAAGCTGGTTATTAATAATGATGCCCACGCTCCCAGTGATCTCCTTTCCGCTGATCTGGTACGTAAGATTGTCTTAGGTGCAGGAATGACTGATGAGCAATATCTACAGGCACGAAAAAATTCTGAAGAACTGGTAGCTAAAGCCAAAGGTTAGATGATGAACTTACAGGACTTTGCTTTTTTGAAAGAGCTGGTTGAAACCCCCAGCCCGTCAGGTTATGAGCAACCAGCGCAGCGGGTTATTCGTAAACAACTTGAAACTGTGGCCGATTCTCTGGAAACGGATGTTATGGGCAACCTGATTGCGCGTCTTGAAGGTCAAGGCGGCCCACGCGTTATGCTGGCCGGGCATTGCGATGAAATTGGCTTTATGGTTCAGTTTGTTGATGACCGTGGTTTTATTTATTTTGGCGCAATTGGCGGTGTTGATCCACACCTGTCTCCAGGTCAGCGAATCAGTATTCATAGCCAAACAGGGGCTATTCCCGGTGTTATTGGTAAGAAAGCGATCCACCTGATCGAACCGAAAGATCGCGATACGGTGATCAAGCTGAAACAGCAGTTTATCGATATCGGCTGTTCCAGCCGTGAAGAGGTTGAAAAACTGGTGCAGGTTGGTGACCCGGTCACCTTTGCCGTCGGGGTCCAAAAGCTTCAGGGCGATCGTGCAACCGCGCGGGCATTTGATGATAAGATGGGTGCGTTTATTGTTGCTGAAGTTTTGAAAAGAGTGAAAGCAATAGGGACTTGTTCCTGCGACCTTTTTGCCGTGTCTACAGTCCAGGAAGAAATAGGCCTGCGGGGTGGGGCGACCAGTTGTTATGGCGTCAATCCCGACGTGGGGATCGTCGTCGAAGTGACTCACGCGACCGACTATCCCGATGTGGAAGAATCGTCCATTGGCCGCGTTGAACTGGGTAAAGGGCCGGTGATTGCCCGGGGAGCTAACATCAATCCCGTACTCTTTGAACTGCTGACTGATGCCGCTGCGCAGGAAAATATCCCGATCCAGATTATTGGTGTGCCCCGGGCTACCGGAACTGACGCGAATGTTATGCAGCTCTCACGTGGTGGTGTCGCGACGGCATTGTTGGGAATTCCGTTGCGTTATATGCATACTCCTGTAGAAACTCTGTCTCTGGCTGACCTTGATGCAGCAATCGATTTGCTAAGTGCGGTTGTTTTACGAATCAACAAAAAATCTTCCTTTATTCCTGGTTAAGCTTTTACCCAACACTAATTAATGCAGTTGGCATATTTTTTTACAACCGCTTGACAATTCATTAATCATATCGTAACTATTTGATATAAAGCGTTTAATTTTTTCTCTGTTATACTTGAAGACACTTTTCTGCTTTAGCAGGGGACTTTCTGCCATCTTTCTGCGCTTCCCTGCCTAGTATTACTGCGATTCATGTGTTTGCTGAGGAGGCCTGTATGACTGACACCAGTTTACGCCGGCGTACTGAAAACTTACTCAGTCACGCTGATGTCATGATCAATGGTGGTCGACCGTGGGATATTCAGGTGAAGAATAACCGTCTCTATCGTCGGGTGTTTGCTCAGGGCAGTTTGGGTTTTGGCGAATCTTATATGGATGGTTGGTGGGATACGGATTCTCTGGATCAATTGATTTCGCGAATCATCAAAGCGCGCCTAGATGATAAATTTAAAAGTTTTGTTGTTCTCATGGTGGCACTCAAAGCAAAATTACTCAATTGTCAGTCTGTCCATCGCGCTTATCAGGTTGGAGAAAAGCATTACGATATCGGTAACGATCTCTATGAACGGATGCTCGATTCGCGCATGATCTACAGCTGTGGTTATTGGAAAGACGCCAAGACTCTCGATGATGCTCAAAGGGACAAACTTGAATTGACCTGTCGCAAACTCCATCTGAAGCCCGGTCAGAAGGTTCTTGATATTGGCTGCGGCTGGGGAGGAACGGCGCGTTATATGGCCGAACAATACGGCGTTGAAGTTGTTGGGATTACCATTTCCAAAGCTCAGGCAGAGTTGGCTCAAGAAAATTGTCGTGATTTGCCGGTCGAGATCCGTGTGCAGGATTATCGAAAGCTTGAAGGCAGTTTTGATCGGGTTGTTTCAATCGGAATGTTTGAACATGTCGGCTATAAAAATTATCGGACGTATTTTCAAAAAGTTGCTGATTTACTTAAGGATGATGGCTTGTTTTTGCTCCATACCATCGGTGGCAATACCC
>JAPHSA010000075.1 GCA_026193235.1 Deltaproteobacteria bacterium
AATCTCAGCAGTTGCTCCTACTATTATCGGAGATGTAATTGTAGCGGGTGGTGATCCAACTGCCGCCATAGCAACATATACTCCCGTTATCGGCGCAGAGGCAGCCACAGCAATTGCTGGATCTACTGCTCTAGCATATGTGGCTTCCGGTGGAGATGTGGCTACAGCAAGTGCGGCAGGAGGATCTGCGGCCACAGCGTACGCAACCGATGCTTTCGCTAAAACGGCCAACTATCAGGTTGAATATCCCGAAGACATTAAACTCTATGGGGCAAGCTTCAACACCCTGCTACAAAATTCTGGGGTTGCACTACAGGGCGAAGTATCTCACCGCCGTGACGTTCCCTTACAATTAGATGATATTGAACTTTTACTGGCAACCCTAGAACCTCTTGGTATTGCAAAAGTCCTTGGACCAATTGCAAATACCCCTCTTGATCCAACTTATTCTCAATTTGACACAGTTACTCCCTATGACATCAATGTTCTCAACGGCGGAGAGTCTGTCTACATTCAAGGCTATGGGCTTTTTGATGTCACTCAGGCACAGATGACGGCAACGAAACTTTTTGGTCCAACTTTTGGCGCAAGCCAGTTCACCTTCGTAAGTGAAGTTGGAATGACCCATGTTCACAATATGCCAAGTAAAGATGAAATGCGCTTAGATGGCCCAGGCACCCCTGTTTCTGGAAACCCGAATCATTCACTTGACACAACCCTATACCCCCTTGCTGCCCATTCTGGGAAAGCAGCAGAGCCAGCTGGTGCATTTGCCGATGCTACTTCCTGGGGCTACCGTCTTGTCGCTAAATTGGACTTCAATAATGCCATCGGCGCTGTGACCCTGTCCCCGCGAGTTGCCTGGGCTCACGATGTCAACGGCACAACCCCTGGACCAGGAGGGAATTTTATTGACGGCCGTAAAACAGTGACTTTAGGATTGGGCGCTAACTACCAGAACAAATGGACTGCAGACTTAAGTTACACCGATTTCTTTGGCGCTGGTCGCTACAATCTGGTTAACGACCGCGATTTCGTGGCCCTGAACATCAAATACTCATTCTAATTTTCATATAGGGAGCTAATATTATGCTGAAAAATGCATTGATTTGGGGATTCACCATACTGCTGGTCACGGGTCTGGCAGGTCAGTCTTTTTCTGCTATCTCTGCAGAAGAAGCTGCCCGGTTGGGCAAAGATCTCACCCCCGTTGGCGCAGAAAAAGCCGGCAACTCTGACGGCACTATCCCGGCCTGGGACGGTGGCATCACCACACCCCCAGCAGGCTACACCAAGGGGATGCACCACCCCGACCCCTATGCAGCAGACAAAATTAAATTCACCATCACTGCCGCCAACATGGAGCAGTACAAGGATAAGTTAACGGTCGGCCATCAGGAACTGCTCAAGGCCTACGATACGTTCAAGATGAACGTCTATCCGACCCATCGCAGCGCTTCCTCACCGCAGCGGATTTACGACATGACAAAAAAGGTCGCCCAAACTGCTGAACTGATCAATGGTGGTGATGGCGTCAGCGGAACCGTCAACGGCATCCCCTTCCCGATCCCCAAAAGTGGTATCGAAGTACTCTGGAACCACATGTTGCGTTATCGTGGCAACATTGCGTCCCGGCAGATTGCTCAGGCACCGATGACCCGTGGTGGTGACTACACCCTGGTCAAGTTCGAAGATGAATTCAGCCTGATCTACTCCCAGGAAGGGATGACTGAAGAAACCCTGAAAAACCGCATCCTGCTGTTCCGCCAGGAAGTCACAGCTCCAGCCCGCCTGGCCGGTAACGTTCTGCTCGTTCACGAGACCATGAATCAGGTTGCCGAGCCACGCGCTGCATGGGTTTACAATCCGGGACAACGCCGCGTTCGCCGTGCACCGAATGTCGCCTACGACAATCCAGGCACCGCAGCTGACAGCCTGCGTACTTCCGATCAGTTTGACATGTTCAATGGCGCTCCAGATCGCTATGACTGGAAACTGGTTGGCAAAAAAGAACTCTATATCCCTTACAACAACTACCTGCTGCACAGCGATAAGCTGAAGTATGACGATATCCTGACCCCACTGCATCTTAACCCGGAGTACCTGCGTTACGAACTGCACCGCGTCTGGGTTGTTGAAGCCACCCTGCGTGAGGGCGCCCGCCATCTGTACAAAAAGCGGGTTTTCTACATTGATGAAGATTCCTGGCAGATCATGGCCGCTGATCTTTATGACAACCGCGATCAGCTGTGGCGGGTCTCAGAAGGTCATTCGATCAACTACTACGAGGTTCCAACCTTCTGGACCACATTGGAAACCCACTACGACCTGCAATCCGGCCGCTACCTGGCCCTGGGTCTCGACAATGAATCATCCATGTACGACTTTGACATCAAACGCACCGACCAGGATTATTCCCCCGGTGCACTGCGTCGTGCTGGGCGCCGTTAATCAGGCCAAAAGCGTAATCCAACGGCCGGGCTGCTCAGGGCTCGGCCGTTTTTTTGCTCTCAAACCATGAAACCAGAAGCTATGGATAATTTTTTCCCAAAAAACATGATTTTAAAACCTATTATTTGCACCCTACTGTTGATCCTCTTCTCTCTTGTGACCCCAGCGCTCAGTGCGGACCGTTCCGTCATTGCCCCCCTCGCAACGCGATCGCTGCTGCTGGATCTGGAACAGGTCGACAATGCTTTGATTGCCGTTGGTGAGCGCGGACACCTCCTCATCAGTGAAGACAATGGTAACAACTGGTCGCAAGTCCAGGTTCCGACACGTTCAACGCTGACCGGTGTGTTTTTTCTCGATCGTCAACAGGGCTGGGTGGTCGGTCACGATCAAGTCATCCTTAGAACGCAGGATGGAGGCAAAACCTGGGCTCTGGTCTACGAAAACATTGAAGCGGAAAGTCCATTATTTGACATTTATTTCCTTGACGCCCAGCATGGTTATGCCATCGGTGCCTATGGTCAATTTCTGGAATCTTTTGATGGCGGTGAAAACTGGGAAGGGCGCTGGATAAGTGAAGATGATTTCCATCTGAATCAAATCGTACCTGCAGGTGAGCAGCTGTTCATTGCTGCCGAGGCCGGCACCGTTTACCGCTCAGATGATCAGGGTGAAAACTGGATCACACTGGCCCCGGACTATGAAGGCTCTTTTTTCGGCATCCTGCCCTTGGGCAACAACAGTTTGCTGCTGTTTGGACTGCGCGGACATCTGTTCCGTTCAGATGACGGCGGTGAAACCTGGAGCCAGATTGAAACCGCGACCGAAGCATCATTAACCAACGGTCTGCTCCTCAATGATGGAACCCTGATTGTCACTGGTCTTGCTGGTGCAATTTTAATCAGTCAGGATCACGGTAACAGTTTCAGCTTGACCCAGGAACCAAAACGCAAAGGCTTCAGTCGTTTACAACAGACAACGGCCGGTGACATTTTTGCCGTGGGAGACTTTGGGGTGACACTTTTGTCGCTCAGCAGCATTGGCATCAAAGAATAGGTTCACAGGAGAGAATGATGAAACTCGGTTCCCTCATATCAGGACTAGAAAAGCTCATTTTCAATAATCGTCGGATTTTTCTCGGCTTTTTTATCCTGGTGACCTTGTTAATGGCCTATTCCGTCACCAATCTGCGTATTGATGCCGGCTTCAGCAAATTATTACCGCTCAAACATGAATACATGCAGACCTATGTTGAGCACCGCAAAGAATTTGGTGGTGCCAACCGGGTGCTGATTGCTTTGATGGCAAAGCAGGGGGATATCTTTACTCCGGATTTTTTTGCCACCCTGGAAAAGGCTACGGATGATGTCTTTTTTATCCCCGGAGTTGATCGCGCCCAGGTCAGTTCCCTGTTTACCCCCAACGTCCGCTTTACCGAAGTTGTTGAAGATGGAATTGCTGGAGGGAACGTTATCCCGGCAGACTTTGAAGCCACTCCGGAAGGGCTTGAAAAGGTTCGAAAAAACATCCTTAAAGCCGGCATTCTTGGTCGTCTAGTTGCCAACGACTTCAGTGGGGCCATCATCAGTGCCCAGTTGCTCGAGATTGATCCAAGTAGCGGTGAAAAGCTCGATTTCATCAAAGTTTCACATCTGCTGGAAGAACGTATCCGTGATCAGTACCAGAGTGATCAGGTTGATGTTCATATCATCGGCTTTGCCAAAGTCATCGGCGATATTGCCGATGGCGCAAAACGCGTTATTCTGTTTTTCGGCGTGGCCTTTATCATCACTGCTCTGCTCGTCTATTTCTACACCCGCTCGGGAATCCTGACCCTGATACCACTCAGCTGTTCCCTGATCGCAGTGATCTGGCAGCTTGGCCTGCTGCCCCTGCTCGGCTACGGTATTGACCCAATGGGACTGCTGGTGCCCTTCCTGATCTTTGCCATTGGGGTCAGTCACGCCGTCCAGATGATCACCGCCAACACGGCAGAAGTCCGTGCCGGAGCTGACCGGGTTGAGGCCGCAAAGGCCAGCTTCCGTCAGTTACTCATCCCCGGCTTTATTGCTCTGGCCAGTGATACGATCGGCTTTGTCACCATCCGGTTGATCGAAATCCGGGTGATCCAGGAAATGGCCGTCACCGCAAGTCTGGGTGTTGCGATCATCATCCTGACAAATCTGATACTGCTGCCAATTCTCCTGTCCTACGTAAAAACTGGACGTCGCTACCGGCGCCGGGTCGATCAACAGGCCCAGTGGCTCAAACCGGTATGGCGATTCTTTGAACAGGCGGCAGAACCGAAGCCGGCCAAAATCATTATAGCAGTCGCTCTGGTTCTCCTGTTCTTTGGTCTCTGGAAAGGCTCCGATGTCAAGATCGGGGACATGCACCGCGGTGTTCCTGAACTGCGCACCGATTCCCGTTACAATCTGGACAGCGCGGTTATCACCGAGCATTTCTCCATCGGTGTAGACATTATCACGGTGATTGTAGAAACCAAACCGGATGGGTGCATCGATTACGATATCATGACCGCTATCGATCGCTTTGCCTGGCACATGAATAATGTTGAGGGGGTCCAATCTGTCATTGGCCTGCCCGGCATCGCTAAAGTCATTAATGCCGGATGGAATGAAGGCAGCCTTAAATGGCGCGTACTCCCGCGCAATTCCTCAACCATGGTACAGGCTGTCGGCTATATCCCAACCAGTAGCGGCCTGTTAAATTCCGATTGCAGCGTTATGCCGGTGATGATCTTCACGGCAGATCACAAAGCGGAAACCATCGACCGAATTGTGGCCGCTGTCAAAAGCTACCGCACAGTGCACAACTCAGATGACGTGACGTTCAGGCTGGCTACCGGTAATGTTGGCGTCATGGCTGCGACCAATGAAGAAGTTTCTGCGGCTCAATTCCCGATTCTACTTTACGTTTTCGGCGCCGTAATTCTACTTTGTTTTTACGAATTCCGTTCAGTCAAATCCGTTCTCTGCATTATCCTGCCCCTGGGGTTGGTTTCTCTGCTCGCCTACGCGTTGATGAGCATGCTCCAGATCGGGCTTAAAGTTTCAACCCTGCCTGTCGTCGCTCTTGGTGTCGGCGTTGGCGTCGATTATGGTATCTACATTTTCAGCCGCTTGCTCAGTTACTTGAAAGAAGGCCAGACACTCAAGGATGCTTACCTGCATACCCTGGCAATCACCGGAAACGGAGTTGTCTTTACCGGTGTCACCTTGGCGATTGGTGTGGCGACCTGGATCTTTTCACCACTCAAGTTCCAGGCCGATATGGGCATCCTGTTGACCTTTATGTTCCTGGTCAACATGCTTGGAGCTATCTTGCTGCTTCCAGCCTTAGCTTGTGTACTGCAACCGAAAGCAAAGTCAAAAAAGTCCTCCTGACCTGATATACTTCCTGAACTCCGTAGCGGTTAGTTGCAAAAAGGGCCACCAACCCCGCTTGATGATTGAATTCCAGGGGCTGGAATCCAAGAATAGAAATATGTTTTAGTTTTAGTTGACCTGAACGTAAAAGTAAGTACAATAAAAAAACAATTCGCTGTCCTAACAAAATATTAGTTAGCTCTCAGAAAAAGAATGTGCTTAAAGGGTTGTTCCCCCTTCAACACGCAGATTACGTGAACGTAAAAGTAATAACTGGGATTGAAAATGGAAAATCCAGACGCAAAAAAACTTCCATATCGCTCCATGCCACAAATGCTCCAGATCAATGCGGAGAAATATGCCGGGCTGCCGGCCATCAGCTTTAAAAACGGTGGCGGCTACCTGACCCTCAGCTACCAGCAGTTCTATACCCGCGTGCTGATGACGGCGCGGGGGTTACGCAAA
>JAPHSA010000056.1 GCA_026193235.1 Deltaproteobacteria bacterium
GGGACAAACGGGACAAACGGGACAAACGGGACAAAAAAGATCACAACCAGTTATCGCACTGGATGATGATGAATTCGGTAAATTCTAAGCTGAAAAGAAAAATGTTAAAAAAAGGTCCTTTGACCCGCTGGTCATCGGGCCTTTTTATAACTTATGGCATTGTGCTGGCAGCGGTTAACATCAAGCTAATCCTGCAAAGCACGAAATATCGTCTCTGCCAACGCATTCGGCAACCCGGGCTGCTGTTTTAACTCTTTAAGGGTCGCTTCCCGAACCTTTTTCAAACTCCCAAAATGCTTCAGCAGTGCTTTCCGCCGAGCCGGGCCCACTCCGGGGATATCCTCCAAGGATGAACGCAAGCTTGCCTTACTCCGCAATTTCCGGTGATAGTTGATCGCAAAACGGTGAGCCTCATCGCGCAAACGCTCGAGCAAAAAGAGGCTCGCCGAGCCATGGCGAAAGCTGAGCGGATTCTTACGACCGGGAAGAAAAAAACGCTCTTCTGTGCGTTCAACAACCTTGCCACGCACATTGGCCATCACCCGACTCTTGGCAATCCCCACGGCGCCAATCTGATTCGTCAGGGAAAACTCTTCCAGAACTGTTGTCAGGATCCCAAGTTGGCCCTTACCGCCATCGATCAGAATCATATCAGGTAAGTTGTTTTCTTCGATGCCACGTCGAAGTCGCCGCCTGAGCACTTCCCCCAGGGAGGCGTAGTCATCGGCCCCTTCAACTGTTTTGATCTTAAAGCGTCGATATTCAGCTGAGGCAGGTTCGGCTTTCACCAGCACTGCCATGCTGCCAACCGATTGATTGCCCTGGACATTGGAGATATCAAAGCATTCAATCCGCCGTGGCAAACAGGGCAAATGAAATTTCGCCTGCAACTCTTTCAACAAATCATCCCGTGCCTGCTGGCGTTTGCCTCGCTGACGATAGGATTCTGCGGCATTTCGTCCAGCCATCAGACTGAGGCGTTTTTTTTCTCCGCGTTGGGGCGCAAGAATTCTGACCTTGCGACCCCGTTTTTCACCCAGCCAATCACCCAGAAGATCTCCGCTTTCCAAGGGGAAAGGTAAAAGAATCTGATCCGGAAGAATGACTTCACGTGAATAATACTCTTGTAAAAACCCGCTGATCAATTCCGGCAAATCGAGTTTCCACTCCAGGGGATAACTGCGCCGACCAATAAGTTTCCCCTGACGGATAAACAGCAGGGTTATCTCAACTTCGCCACCGTCCTGATGAACCCCGATAACATCCTGGTTCCCCCCACCGTAATCGGCAACTTTCTGTTTTTCGACACTCTTTTCAATCGATTGAATCTGATTACGAAAACGGGCGGCATCTTCGAAGCGCATATCCGCTGAAGCCTGTTTCATTTGCCGCTGAAGATGCGTAACGACTTCTGACTCCCGCCCTTCAAGTAACTGGATCACACCATCAACCAACTGCAGATATTCCGGCTGACTGATTTTGTCATGGCAGGGAGCGCTGCACTGCCCAATCTGGTAAAACAGGCAGGGCCGCCCACGTTTACGACAGCGCTCCATTGAAGAGTGGCGCAGAGGGAAAATGCGGTAAATTTCTTTCAGTGTTTCACGGATTGCTGAAGCAGAAGAATAGGGTCCGAAATAATGTGCACCATCGTCTTTAACCTGCCGCACAACCTGCATCATCGGAAAGGGATCATTCAAATCAATGCGCACCGAAACATAGGTTTTATCATCGCGCAACTCAATATTGTAACGTGGGCGATACTTCTTGATCAGGGTATTTTCCAGCAGGAGCGCTTCTTTTTCGGTGTCAGTGAGAATAACTTCAATCCCAGTGACTTTCTCCATCAGCAGCGGGATATGCAGCCGTCCATCTCCGGCAGCGGTAAAATAACTGCGCAGACGGTTACGCAACTGTTTAGCTTTTCCGACGTAAAGAATTGCACCATCCTCGCCCAACATCAGGTAAACCCCGGGAGTCAGAGGATAGTTTTTCAGGTCAATTGAAATCATGCTGACAGGATAATCAAGAATGGCTGGAAGATAAAGCCTTGTCTTTTCACCGTACCAACCCCGGAGAGGCCCGGCTTTTTATCTGGCGCTCAGGCAACATATTGGTATAATGGCGAATTAAAGACAAACCGGCTGTAGACAATCAGGAATTTGCGCGGCCTGAACTTCTGAAATCTATAGCCCTTTTAAAAGGAATAGCTGTGAATCCATTCTGGCAGAATATTTTTCGTAGTAACAGCTATGAGCAGACGCTGGCCTACTTTCTCAGCACCGTTCCGGCATTCAACAAGCTAGAGAAACGTGAGCTTGCCGTACTGGAGAACATTGTCCATGTGCGCAAATACCAGGCAGACGAGATGATTTTCAGCCAGGGAGACATCGGTTCGGGTATGTACATTATCCGTTCTGGGCAGGTGCGGATCTACAGCCAGGATGACCAGAATAAAACTTCTGAGCAAGCAATCCTGGAAGCAGGTGATTTTTTTGGTGAAATTGCCTTAACAGCATCGCGTCCACGCTGCGCCTCTGCCCGCACACTCGAATCAGCAGTGCTGGTTGGGCTGTTCCGTTCAGACATTGAGGAAGCAATTCGACGTCATCCGGCCTCATCGGCAAAAATCATGTTTGGACTCAACCGGGTGGTCAGTGACCGTCTTCTGCAGTGCAGCTTACAGCTGGAAGAACTGAAAAAGCAGCTGTTCAATGCACAGGAGATTAATGCTAATGACTGAGCAAAGCGGCGGGCTGAATCGAGCTCAGGTCGCAGTTCTCTATCTGGTTCTCACGACAGCAATTGCTTCCGGAATTGCGATTTATTCATCAGCATCGAACATTACCGCGCTCCTCAAAACAGCAACTGCCGGGCTGTTTTTACCCATTCTCTTATCATTGATTGTCGCTTTTCTCCTTGATCCGGCAGTCCAGTTTTTTGAAAAGAAAAAACTCAACCGGACGCTGAGTATTTTTATTGTTTATCTTCTGCTCACGGCAGTTGTTCTATTGTTCTTGCTGATCATCGGCCCACCCAACTGGAAAGGGATGATGCAGGCCCTTAAAGCTGATTTCCCCCGCTATATCGGTCGTGCTATTGAGTATCTCAATGGCCTGTTGGCCGTCGCGCAACAGCATTTCCCCTTTATCAAAAATTACAATCTGGCAGAGCAATTACGCAGTGCTTCACAGTCTTTTTTCGGCCTGATTCTGGTTGGGACGCCGCGTTCTGCACTGCGGATCGGCAGTTTACTATTGTTGGTTCCATTGTTTTCCTTCTTTTTTCTACGCGATAGCCGGAGCATCATGAGGAGTTTGGTTTCCCTCACGCCAAATAGATATTTTGAAATGGTACTGGACATTTATTCTCGGGTTAACTGGCAGTTGGCACATTTCATCCGCGGGCGGATCCTGGAAGCCCTGATCATTGGCATCGTTGTCTGGATGGGACTGTCACTCACGGACATTGGCTACACACCCATTCTCGCCATGGTTGCCGGGGTCTTCAATCTGATCCCCTATATCGGGCCTATTATCGGCATGATTCCCGGGCTGGTCATCGCCCTGGTCGACCTGGGCATGGGCGGAGAGTTCTGGTGGATTCTTTGCGTATACCTGCTGATTGCCCAAATAATCGTGGACAATTTCATTCTGATTCCAATTCTCATTTCGCGGGTTTCCAACCTTCACCCGCTGTGGGTCATTCTGGCAATCATCATGGGCGGAAAACTCTATGGTATCCTGGGAATGATTATTGGTGTTCCCATAGCCAGTATCATCAATATCATTATTATCGAAATTCGCCGTTACCGCAGAACCTTCAATCCCTACACTCGCTTTTTCACCAATCAGGGCAAAATGCTTTAGCCCCCATCAGCGCCTGTCAGTAGAATTCTGCATGTGCTTTTCAATTAAGAAAGAAAGGCGAAACAGAGCGTTCATTCTCTGTTGGGGCGAGGCAGAGTTGCGGCAAACAGCAATGCGGCCATAGTGATCGCGGCCGAAAGCAGAAATGCGGGGGAAAAACTCCCGAAATGTTCAGCTATCAGGCCAGCGACAGCTGGTCCGACAGCCTGACCACCGGCAAAAAAGAATGTAATCAGAGAAAAGCCGGCAGCGGCCCTGGCAACACCCAGATAATCACTCACTGCCGCTGTCATAATTGCCGGAATTGACCAGGCCGCAATCCCATACAGAAC